>CAVFAD010000037.1:0-18305 GCA_963620305.1 Bacteroidaceae bacterium
CAGACAGACAGACAGACAGACAGACAGACAGACAGACAGACAGACAGACAGACAGGATAATTATGCCTGCCTAAGCGCAAATAATCACATATTGTTAAATTAACCGTCAGCGGCTTTTTCGTCGTTGTCGGTTTTTTATTACATTTTTGAAAAAAGAAAGGAAAACGAAACATGAAGCTATTTGCAAAACGGGTGATTTCGGTCGCTCTCGCGGCTTGTATGGCGATAGGTTCCATAGCCGCGCTCAATGCGGGAACGGTCAGAGATTTTGCCGTTAAAGCCGATGCCGCCGATACGGTAAGCAGCGGCAGCTGCGGAGACAATGTTACATACACTCTCGACAGCGACGGCTTGCTTACAATAAGCGGAACGGGAGAAATAAGTAACTCACCGTGGAATGTCGAAGCCGTAAAATCGGTGGTTATCTCGGACGGTGTCACAAGCATCGGCGATAGTGCATTTTACTACTGCACCGGTCTTACAAGCGTGACAATCCCGAACAGCGTCACAAGCATCGGCGAGTACGCATTTCGCGGCTGCACTGCTCTCACGAGCATAACAATCCCGAACAGCGTCACAAGTATCGGATATGGAGCATTTTCCGTCTGCACCGGACTCACGAGTATAACAATCCCCGGCAGTGTCACAAGCATCGATGCGCTGGCATTTTCAGACTGCTGCAATCTTATGAACATAACGATAGCGGATGGTGTAACAGGAATCGGTGGCGGTGCGTTTTCCGGATGTGCGAACCTTAAGGAAATTTGTGTAGATGATGGCAATAAGAAATATATCTTCGTTGATGGCGTGCTGTTTGACAAGGAAAAAAAATCTTTGATTTCCTGTTCGACTGGAAAGACCGGAGAATATACGGTTCCTACTGGTACAAAAACAATCGGCGATTATGCATTTTACGACTGTACCGGTCTCACGAGCGTGATAATTTCGAACGGCGTCACAAGTATCGGCAATGATGCATTTTCCGGCTGCACCGGTCTTACGAGAATAACAATTCCGGACAGTGTTACAAGCATCGATTGGTTTGCATTTTACGATTGTCCTGCAACAATGACAATAATAGGCAAAGAGGGTTCGTATGCTCAAACATATGCGAAGAATCAAGGATTCTTCGTCTTTACGGGTGACGGGAAGATCAAGCAGAACACTGAACCCACGGTTGACTCCGTTGCCGAAAAAATTGACACGGTGAAAGTTGTCAAAACCGAAACGGGTGCCGGTGTGCTTGCCGCCGTCGGCGGCACGGACGCAGCTGCCATACGCAGTGCCGCGCAGGGCGCGAAGATTGTCGACAAAGACGGCAAAGAGGTAGCCGACACCGCACCTCTTGCAACGGGCATGAAAATTGTAGTCGGCGGTGAAACCGTCGAAATCGCGGTGTTGGGCGACATCGACGGCGACGCAAAAATCAGCGTAGCCGATGCGCGTCTTGCGCTCCGTCAGGCGGTAAGCCTTGAAAATCTTCAGGGTGTATACCTCTTAGCCGGAAAAGTCGGCAGTGACAGCGTCGGGGTCAGCGAAGCGAGAAGAATACTCCGCGCCGCCGTCAAGCTTGAAGACAGCAAGGATTGGATTGCAGGCAAATAAGCCGGCAAAATCAAAAAAATCCCGCACGGTATGCCCTGCGGGATTTTTTGCAGAACGCGCGGTGCGCGTTCCTTGCGAAAGGCAGCCTAACCTTTTGACACGGCAAAAAGACGGCAGCGACAGAGAGAGGCTTCGTCAGCAGTACATATTGTTCGCCGACATATAGTCGTAAATCATCTTGCCGTGCTGCTGTTCCTCTTTTTGGATGTGATTGAGGACGTTTCGTACGTTTTCGTCGCAAAATTCAAAGATGCCCGTGTCGTATAAATGGGACACGTGCTTCTCCCCGGACAGAGCATCGGAGCATAAAAACATATCGGTGCTCTTATCCTGCGACGGGGCGGGGGAGTATACCTGCTGAAAGCACGGCAGCTTTTTGCCGTTTCCGTTCTGAACGGCGGGGACGGTGCCGCTTTTTATGCTGTCGAGCGACTGCAGGTGCTTTGTTTCCATGTCGCTGAGGTTCGAGAAAAGTCCCTTGAGCTGCCCGTCTACGGCAGCGTCGGAGTGTTTCTTGTATTTCTCGATACACACTTTCTCACTTTCGATCATGTCGTCAAGCAGTCCGTTTTCTTTTTGCGTAAGCTGCATTTGATGTTCTCCTTTTTTTTCGGCTGTCAGGCTGACACGAGTCGAAGTCCGTCAGCCGAAGCCTATGTTTTTGCGGAGCGGTGTCCGCAATTTTATTTTCGGCATTAAGACGGAAAATATGCGGAGAAAATAAAAAAACCGCAGAACGGGCGGAAAGGCTTTGCCCGAAGAACGGTTTTTGCTTTGTTCGGTTTTTTGATTTATCCTTGCGGCTGCTTTTGCGAGGTGTTTTTGTTTGTTCTTTTTTCGCCTGTGAACATAACGAAAAATCCCGCGGTCAGCAGCGCACAGCACACCCACACCGAGCCGTTTCCGAACAGAGATGTGACGAGCGCGCCCGCGCCCGCGCCGACGGCAAACACGAAAATTACGCCGAAGTACGTGAAAGCCTTTTTCAGCGCGGCTTTTTCGCGTGTGTGGAAATATGCGAAAAGCGATTCCGTGCCGCTGCGTAGATTGCCTATGCACATGGTGCTTGCGTAGATGTGTCCGTTTATTTTATGAAAGCTCTGCACCTGAAGCGCACACACGAAAGAAACGAGTGCGTTTGCGGCTGCGTCGGCTGTGTTCGGGATAAATCCCACCGCAAGCAGCAGCACTATTTCGGCAATGAGAATTATCTGCCGCCAATGCAGCTTTTCATACTTTTTGTATTTGAAATGGACTGCCTCCGCCGTCAGAATGCCGAAAAAGAACGCGCCGAGCGGAACAAGATATTTTACCGCAGTGAGCCATTCGCCTCGAAAGAGCGACGCGCTCATAAGGACGATGTTGCCCGTCTGCGCGTTCGCAAAAACCTTGCCGCGTGCAATAAATGTGTACGCGTCCTGAAAGCCGCCGGACAGAATTACGAATACTGCCGTGCGGAACATTTCGGCGGTGCTTGGTCTTTCGGTGTGTCTTGCGTTTTTCATATCAGTAAAGTGAACCCGCGTGTGTGATGTTGTTGCTGCCGTCGGCGTCGATGCCTATTGCGCCGAACGCTGTCGCAAGCATTGCCGCATCGCTTGAGGTCATGCGGCTCGTTATCTGAGCGGAGGCTGCTTCCCAGTCGCGGCAGAGGTCTGTCAGCAGGCGGTACTTTTCCTGCTTGAAACCCGACCGAGCGAACCAGTTGTATGCGACCTTGCACCGTGCCGCCAAAAATTCGCCTGTTTCTTCGTCGAGCGGCAGACGGCGGAGTGAAATCGGCGTGCCGTCCTCGCTGTCAACAAAAACAAAAATCACGTCAGTAAACGGAGCGTTCGGTTCATTGAAGGAGTTCATAAGTCCCGGCAGGGTGATAACGTCGCCCCAACGGTACGTGCCGAAGCGGACTACCGTCCAAAAGCCGTTCTCCGTCGGCAGAAAGCGCAGCCGTATGCCGCTTTGTGCAGTCTGTGCCCTGTCCTCGGCGGAAAAATTTTTCCAATGGACGGTTATGATGAATTTATTGTCAAACATGTAACCGTTTTGACCGTCTTCTATGGCGGCGGCGGTAACATCCATCAGAAGGCGCGTTCCGTTTGACCTGTACGCGGCAAGCATTTTTTTGCCCGTCGTTGTGGTCACTTCACCTAAGCGAAGCGATCCGATGTTGATGTCATTCATGTTTTCAGCCTCTTATCCTTCCGAATATCAATGTGTGAGTGCGCGTTTAGTCTGCGTCAATTGTACTTTTTGTCGACATACGCGAACAGACTGAATATCGCCGCAGCCGCGCATACAAGCAGCAGTGCCTGATACATAAAGCTCATTTCGAGGCAGGACACCTTTGCGGCGGAGCCTATAAGCTGGGTGAGAATGTTTTCCTCCGAACCCGACAGCAGGGACTTGAGTCCTATCTGACCCGTGAGGAACGGCTTTGCGAACGCGTCGAAGCACTTGTTCATCACCACCGCAAGAAGGGCGGATACACCCGTTATTATCGTGCACACTCCGCTTTTGTTCATTGCGCCGAGCACGGCAGCGACAATCATTGCGATGAGGATTACCGCTAAAATTACGACGGCGGCAACGAGCCACGGCGTTGTGGTGAGCATATCGGCTATTTTTGAATCCTCTGCGGTGAAAATCTGATATATCATCTTGACTATCTGCGAGCTGCCGCTTTCGGAATCCGCGACAAGCTTCAGAATGTCAAACAGACTGCTGTATTCCTTTATGCCCATTGTGCTCATGATGTCAGCCGAAAGCGACGAGGTTATCACAAGGCGGATCATCGGCAGAAAAACGGCGATCGGAACAGCCGCTATGCAAAGAACGGGACCTAAAATTCTGTACAGAGTTTTCATAGACCTTTGCTCCTTTTCCTGTTACTTTTTTACGTTAAAAGACGAATTAAGCGCGACGGTGCGGTTGAACACGGGGTGTTCGGGTGTCGAATCGAGGTCGGCGCAGAAATATCCGTCGCGGATAAACTGGAACGAATCGAGCGGTTTTGCGTTTTTAAGCTCCGGCTCTATCAGGCAGTCCTTTTTTACAATCAGCGAATCGGGATTTATCGCCGAAACAAACTCCTCGTCGGAGAGCGACGCGGGGTCCTCGACGTTAAACAGACGGTCGTAAAGGCGAATTTCGGCTTTTACGCTGTCCGCGCCCGCCCAGTGTACCGTGCCCTTGACCTTTCTGCCGTCGGGACTGTCGCCGCCCTTTGTCGCGGGGTCGTAGGTGCAGTGAATGCAGGTTACTTCACCGTTTTCGTCCTTGTCGACCGATGTGCAGGTGAGGAAATACGCGCCTTTAAGACGCACTTCGTTGCCGGGGAACATTCTGAAATATTTTTTCGGCGGGTTCTCCGCGAAGTCGGCGCGTTCGATATAGATTTCTTTGGAGAACGTGACATGCGACTTGCCCATTTCGGGACGGTCGGGGTGCCGCTCGATTTCAAGCGTCTCGGACTGTCCGTCGGGGTAGTTGTCGACAATGACCTTTAAGGGGTCGAGCACCGCCATTGCGCGGGGCGCGCTTGCGTTCAGTTCGTCTCTTACGCATGCTTCGAGCAGGCCGTAGTCGACCACGGAATACGCTTTCGAAACACCTACCTTTTCAATGAACGTGCGCAGAGCTTTTGCGGGGTAGCCGCGTCTGCGCATTCCGCAGAGCGTTGCCATGCGCGGGTCGTCCCAGCCGCTGACGAGGTTATCCTTTACGAGTCCGATGTTGCGGCGCTTGGACGTGATGCAGTAGTTTATGTTCAGCCGTGCAAATTCAATCTGGCGCGGCGGCTCGTCGAAGCCTATCTGTTTAATAAACCAGTCGTAGAGAGGACGGTGGTTTTCAAATTCGAGCGAACACAGCGAATATGTCACACCCTCTTTTGCGTCCGAAAGCGGATGCGCAAAATCGTACATCGGGTAAACGCACCACTTGTCGCCCGTCTGATGGTGGCTGACGTGCATTATGCGGTAAATTACGGGGTCGCGCATGTTGATGTTGGGGGATGCCATGTCTATTTTCGCGCGGAGAACCTTTTCGCCGTCGGCAAATTCGCCGTCGGTCATGCGCTTGAACAAATCGAGATTTTCCTCAATGCTCCTGTCGCGGTACGGACTGTTTTTTCCGGGTTCGGTGAGGGTTCCGCGGTACTCTCTTATCTCGTCGGCGGAAAGGTCGTCGACAAAAGCGAGTCCTTTTTCGATAAGCTTAACGGCGCATTCATAAATGAAGTCAAAATATTCCGACGCATAGTACACGTGCGCCCACTTGAAGCCGAGCCATTCGATGTCTTCCTTTATCGACTCCACGTACTCTATGTCTTCCTTGGTGGGGTTGGTGTCGTCAAGACGGAGATTGCATATGCCGCCGTATTTTTCGGCGGTGGCAAAGTCGATGCACACGGCTTTTGCGTGACCGATGTGCAGGTATCCGTTAGGCTCCGGCGGGAAACGCGTCTGAACGCGGGTGTTTACTCCGTCGGCAAGATCCTTGTCTATAAAGTCGTGTATAAAATTTGAGGAGAGAGAATTTATTTCGTCCATGGCTGTTACCTTTCCCTTTTACGATAACTTTTCGATAGCTTTTTCTATTCTTTCGACAGTCGTTTCTTTTCCGAGTATCACGGCGAGATCCGTTCCGCCGCCCGGGGTTTTCTGCGTGCCCGCAAGTGCGATTCCGAGAGGGTAGAGGAGCTTGCCGTTTTTGATTTCAAGCTCCGCAGCTTTTTGCGCGCAGCGTGCGAAAATCGCATCGGGAGTCCATTCTTCCGTATCTTTGAGGAGCGGCAGCAGAATTTCAAGCGACTGCTTTGCCGATACGGGGTCGGTTTTCATTTTTTTGTTTACATAAAGCTCAACATCATAGTCGGGCATCTCTTTTATAAAGGCGATTTGCTCCGGAATTTCTCCGAATACCTCCGTTCGCGGCTGAAGATTTTTGCAGAGCAGTCCGATATCTCTGATGTACGGGAGATATTCCTCCATAAAGGGTTTTGCGTGACGAATAAAATCTTCGGGGGACAGAGCCTTGATATATTCAAAGTTGATGTGACGGAGCTTCAGCGGGTCGAATACGGCAGGGGATTTGTTTATTCTTTGCGGATCCCACATTTCGATCATTTCCTCGAGAGAGAAAATTTCCTTTTCACCTGCGGGACTCCAGCCGAGAAGCAGAAGATAGTTCAGAACGGCTTCGCTCACATATCCCTTTGCGACAAGATCCTGATAGCTCGCGTCGCCGTTTCTTTTCGAGAGCTTCTGATGCGCGTCCTTCATAACGGGCGGGCAGTGGATGTATACGGGCGGCTCCCAGCCGAAAGAACGGTAAAGAAGATTGTATTTGGGAGTGCTTGAGAGGTATTCGTTGCCTCTGAGCACGTGTGTGATGCCCATGAGGTGATCGTCGATAACATTGGCGAAATTGTATGTCGGCATACCGTCCGTTTTGAGAAGTATCTGGTCCTCAAGCTCGCGGTTGTCGACCTCGATATGACCGTAGATAAGATCGTCGAAGCTTGTTTTGCCCTCGAGCGGCATTTTCTGACGGATAACGTACGGCACTCCGTTTTTGAGATTTTCTTCTATCTGAGCCTTTGAAAGATTTCGGCAGTGCCTGTCGTACGAACCGACGGTCTTGCCCGATGATATTTGCTCCTCTTTCATTTTTTCAAGGCGTTCTTCGGTGCAGAAGCAGTAATATGCCTTGTCTTCGGCAACGAGCTTTTCCGCCCATTCCTTGAAAATTCCCATGCGTTCGCTCTGAACATAGGGACCGACGTCTCCCGGCTTGTCGGGACCCTCGTCCCAGAGAAGACCGGTTTCGGTAAGTGTTTTATATATTACGTCGACCGCACCGTCCACTTTTCTGCCCCTGTCGGTGTCTTCGATACGGAGAATGAATGTTCCGTTGTCGTGCTTGGCGGTGAGAAATGTATAAAGAGCGGTTCTGAGATTTCCGACGTGCATATAGCCTGTGGGACTGGGTGCGAATCTCGTTCTTGTTTTAGCCATTGCTGTGTTTCCTTTCGTATGTTATCGCATAGCCGTTTATTTTACGATTATAATACACCCGAAGAAAAATGTAAAGAATTATGCTCGCAGTCGGCAGTATTTTTTTGCGTAAAATCCGCATAACGGTGTTCGGTCAGCCGAAAAAAACGGACAAAGCTCCGAAAAGCGTGTAAAAATCAACCGAACGGCGGTTTTCGGCAAGCAAAAAAACCGTCCCGGAACCGAATGCCGAGGCGGTTCTTTATGCAGTTTTTTCAAATCGTTCGGAGCCGAACTCATGCCATGCATCGGCGCACCTGTCTGCCGTGACGGTCTTTACCTGTCCGCCGTGACGGGCGGCTTTTTCCTGATATAATCGAAAATTTCGATTTCGGAGTCGGGAATAATAAACGTCAGTTCTTCACCCGTTTCGGGGTGTGTGAAATCCAGTCGGCGGCAGCACAGCGCAAGCCGTTTTTCGTCGTCGCGTGCGCCGTACTTTTTATCCCCGACAAGCGGCATCTGCCTTGAAGCAAACTGCACGCGGATTTGATGTGTGCGTCCCGTTTTCGGAACAATGCGCACGACCGAAACATCGCCCGATTCGGTTTTCAGCGTTTTTACCGTTTCGTACGAAAGCAGCGCCGTCCTTACGCTGTTACGCTCGCGGTCAACCACAAACGTCTTGTTTTTGGCGGTATCGTGATACAGCAGATCCTCGTATTTGCCGACAGCGGGGGAAGGGATGCCGTGCACGAGAGCCGCATATTCCTTAAAAAAGCTTCCGTTGAGAATGCCGCGCGATATTACGGCGGCGGCATGCTTCGATTTTGCATACACCATAAGTCCCGATGTGGCGGCATCGAGGCGGTGTACGGGATATATCATGCAGTTAAGCTTTTCCTTGAGAACATCGGGTGCACCGTGTCCGTCGGGCATAAACTGCGAGGACATCCACGGCGGCTTTATTATTACCGCTATATCGTTATCGGAATAAACAACTTTCATAACTGATTCCCCTTTATCTTTATTGTAATATAACCGCTTGCCGAAATCAACAGAAACAGACAAAATATTTACAGAAAACCGTCAAATCATTATGAAAATGTGGTGGAAGTGTTAATATTTTGTTCACATTTAAAAATACACTTGCAAAACCCCGCAGGGAATGTTATGATAACACCGTAGATACCTTGGATTGCTGTATCTTAAAATTACCGGAAAGAGGTGCAAATTATGGCTAATGGCAGTGTTCGCTACGAAACTGTTCCGGACGAGACAAGACAGGACATCATCGCAGGTATAGGTGAAAAAAAGGATGTTGTTAAGACTGCATCTACGTTCCTTCAGGATTTTTCTCAGTGGGTGATCGAATTCATCGAAGCCGTCAAAAAGTTTTTTGAAAGCCTCAAAAGCGCAAAAAGCTGATTTTTTCTTTCTCACAAACAAACACACGGTTGTTTTTTGAATATTGTCAGGGAGGTGAAACAGTCATGCCTGAAAACACCACAAGCAGCTCAAGCCCCTACGGCGAGTACGCAGGTGTTGTCGAAACCATTAAAAAGTTTGCCGATTTTATCTCAAACCTTATCAAAAAGGTGATGGAGTTCTTCAACAAGCTTTTCAAAAAGGACGACGGAGAATCAACAACAGATCCTGCAGCACCCACAGCATAATTTTCGCTTAAACGACAAGAGTGCAAGAAAGAGCCGACGCACAGCCGTCGGTATTTTCTTTATCGCGCGGTATTATGCAGTGCCGAGACGGCATCGGAAATTTTATTTCAATACGAGGGCGGTTTTTTTCGTCAAGTTTAACAAAAATCCGCAAAAAGTGTGAACAAAATCGGAAAAAAGAAAAAATCTCTTGCGTCGGCAGCTTACTTGTGTTAGTATAATATTGCGTGTAAGGCGCAATCAACATTTGCGAGGTGAAAAACATGTTCAAAAATCTTACGGCAACGAATATCGATGCAAACAACGACTACGGTTACATTGAGGTTTTCATCAACTATCTCAGAGAGATAATCGAAATTCTCAAGGAGCTTTTCAGCGGCATCACAAAAAAGGACGCCTGATTTTTGTTCTCCGTTTGCAACAACAGATCTGTATAAAAAAACACCCTTCGGGGTGTTTTTTTTCGTCTGCAGACAAAAAGGCGACGAACTATTCGAAAAATGCATTTTCGATATAATTTATATCGGCATCAAAAATACTTCGCGCAGTGACCTCCGCGATATCGTAACGGTGCTTTACTTTTTCGGGGTCTTCGTGCATTGCCGCAAAAAAGCGGTAGGCGTTTGATATGAGCCGCTTCTGTTTTTCGCCGTCAACGGCATCGGCAGGCGGAAACATACCGCCCTCGGTGCGGCTCTTTACTTCCACAAAACAGTATGTGCCGTCTTTTGCGCGCGCAACTATATCCGTTTCGCCGACGGAGGTCGCAAAATTCACCGTAATGATTTTGTATCCTTTTTTTCTCAAGTATCTCACGGTAAGCTGCTCGCCGCGGTAACCGAGACGGGCATGCGGCGGCATGGACATGCGGCGCACTCCTTTTTTGAAGATTTATTCCGATAAAAGTCCGGCATACGTCAAACCCGCGAGCCGAACCCGCGCACCGAACCCGCGCGACTTAAAAAGCGAATATCGGCGGCATACGTTTTTTTGAAAAAATTCCCGTTTTCAGACCGAAAGCCTTAAAAAGGCGGAATCCGTTTTTACTCCGCGACGGTTTTTTCGATAATTTCTTTAAGCTCCGCTGTTCCGTCGCCCGTTGATGCGGAGCACTCGATAACGCATTCGGCATTTTTAAGGAGCTCTTCCTCGGCAAAGCGGCGCCGAGCCTCCTCTCGCTCGGTTTTTTTGAGCTTGTCGCACTTTGTGAGTACGCAGGCGAAGCGGTACCCCGCGTCGGTCAGAAAGCCGAGCATCGTTTTGTCGTCGGCTGTCGGCGGGTGACGCATGTCGAGCAGCTGAATGACGAGTTTTATATTTCTGCCGCCCGCAAAATAGCCTTCCATAAGCTCGCTCCAGCGTTCTATCTCGGACGCGGAGCGTTTTGCGTAGCCGTAACCCGGCAGGTCGGCAAAACGAATGCCGTCAAGTGTGAAAAAGTTTATTGTGGTCGTTTTTCCCGGAACCGAGCTGACGCGCGCAAGATTCTTTCGGTTGAAAAGCTTGTTTATCAGCGAAGATTTGCCGACATTCGACTTGCCCGCGAACACTATTTCGGGCATGTCGGACGCGGGCAGCTGCGAGGAGCGTCCGAACGACGCTTCGAATTTAACGTTGTTTATGTTCATTTCGTCACCTCTTTAACGTTGCTTATGTTCATTTCGTCGGCTTACAGGAGCACGGAATTTATCACCTCGTCGGCATGACGCACGGGCACAAAGGTGACCTTTTTCTTTACCGCTTCGTCAATTTCTTCAAGGTCGGGTTCGTTCGCATGCGGAATATAGACCGTCCTGATGCCCTCACGGTAAGCCGCCATGCTTTTTTCGCGCAGTCCGCCTATCGGCAGCACTCTGCCGCGCAGCGTGATTTCACCCGTCATGGCTATGTCGCTTTTCACTTTTCTGCCCGTAAGAGCCGACACGAGAGCCGTCGTAACGGTAATGCCCGCGCTCGGACCGTCTTTCGGCACCGCGCCCTCGGGAAAGTGAATGTGAATATCTTTGTTTTTGTAGAACTCCGAATCTATGCCGTAAATGTCCGTACGGCTCCTTATAAAGCTGACGGCGGCACGCGCAGATTCTTTCATGACATCGCCGAGCGACCCCGTAAGCTCCGTTTTGCCCGTCCCCTCGAGCACCGCGACTTCGACCTCGAGCATCTCTCCGCCTGCGGCAGTCCATGCAAGACCGTTTACAAGTCCGACGCTGTCCTCACGTTTCGTATCGTCGGAACGGTATTTTGCGGGACCGAGGATATCAGCGACGTTGCCGTTGCTTACGGTGAGCTTTTCGGTGCTGCCCTCGGCAAGCCGCACGGTTTCACGGCGGCAGACAGCCGCAAGCTTGCGCTCAAGCTGACGCACGCCCGCTTCACGCGTATAACCGTCGATTACCGTTCTCATCGCTTTGTCCGTAACCGAAAGCTGCTCTCTTGTAAGACCGTGCTCTTTCATTTGCTTCGGCAGGAGATGACGCTTTGCGATATGCAGCTTTTCTTCAAATGTGTAACCGGGAATTTCGATTATTTCCATTCTGTCGCGAAGTGCGTCGGGAATGGCATATTTGTCGTTTGCAGTCGTGATAAAGAGCACCTTGCTCAGATCGACGGGCAGCTCAATAAAATGATCTCTGAACGCGCAGTTCTGCTCCGCGTCGAGCACTTCCAAAAGAGCCGACGCAGGGTCGCCCTTAATGTCGGAGCCGAGCTTGTCGACTTCATCAAGCAGTATGAGCGGATTCAGGCTTTTTGCTTCAATAAGCGCATTGATTATGCGTCCGGGCATTGCGCCGACGTATGTACGTCTGTGACCTCTTATCTCGCTCTCATCTCTCACACCGCCGAGCGAAATACGTGCATAATTTCTGCCCGTAGCCTCCGCGACCGAACGCGCAACAGAGGTTTTTCCGACACCGGGAGGTCCCGCAAGGCAGATTATCTGCCCCTTGATGTCGGGCGACACGATATGCGCCGCTATCATTTCGACCATGCGCTTTTTTACTTCCCTGAGTCCGTAATGCTCTTTTTCAAGAACCTTTTCGGCGGCGCGAAGATTTCCCTGTTCTTTTGTATATTTTCCGACGGGGATTTCGATGCACTTTTCAATGTATGCGCGTATAACGGCGGCATCGGGCGACGACGACGTAAAATGCTTGTATCTGTCAAGCTCTTTGATAAGCTTTTTCTTTTCCGCGATGCCCCATTTGGAAAAAGTGATTGCCGCTGCGAGCTTTTTTGAATCGTCATCGCTTTCGCCGAGCTCTTCGTTTATCAGCTTTATTTCCTCGCGCAGAAAGTATTCGCGCTGATTTGCATCAATCCGACGCTGCACCTTGTCTTCAAGCTCGGTTTCGATGCGTTCCACCATTGTTTCGCGTGCAAGCATGCCGCACAGCACGGAGATGCGCTTGAATACGTTTGTTTCGCACAGGAGATTTTCTTTTGAACCGAGCGCGAAACGGACGTTTGCGGCAATAAAATCGGCAAGCTCGCTCGGCTCGTCAATATTATCGGCGCTGTCGCACATGTCGGAAGTAACGGCGTCTCCGAGCTCGTCGCAGAAGCTGCGGAAATAGCGTTTAAGCGTTGCCGTCGAAGCCTCGGTGTAAACCTCGAGATCGTCAGCATCCGGCGGAAGCCGATAGTCTTCCTCCTCCACCGTCACCGTTGCTTTATAGTACGGCGAGGTGTCTGTAATTTCACGCAGCGAGGCGCGGCATGAGCCGTCGACAACGGCTCGGAGCGAATTGTTGTCTTCTCCGCGCGTGCGGATTATCTGTCTGACGGTACCGAGTACGCCGACGGGATAGAGATCCTCAGCCGTCGGTTCTTCCGCCTTCAGATTGCGCTGCGCGACAAAAAAAACGGTTTCGCCGCTTTCGACGGCTTTTTTTATCGCCTCGACGGTTTTTTCTCTTCCTATATCAAAATGCAGCGTCATGCCCGGAAAAAGCACGGGACCGCGTAATGCCACCATTGGCACGGTGGTAATCTTTGTTTCCATATTTATCCACTACTCAACTGTTGTTTATTTGTTTGTTTATCTGTTTGTCTTTCCTGCTTTTCGGCAGTCTTTCGGACTGACAGGGGGCGGACACGCGCCGCGCGGCAATGCCGCCTGTCGGCACCGTTCGCTTTTTCTTTGCCGTACGGATTTTTCAGCCGACGGTTTCCGCCGCGCCGCCCGACACCGTAACACCGCCGAAGGCGACATACGGCAGTACGCACGAGCCGTCGGAGACGGTATCCGCGCTTATCGCTTCGATATGCATGAGTATGTCGGCGAAGTTGCCGCTTATCATCGTTTCGGTCAGAGCATCGGTCAATTTGCCGTTTTCTATCAGAAAGCTGTTTTTTGCGACGCCCGAAAAATCGCCGTTGTTTGCGGGTGCGCCGCCCGAAAAGCGGCACACGAGAATGCCCCTGTCTATTTTTTTGAGCATCTCGGAAAAATTCTCTTTGCCGGGCGCGACTTCTATGCACCCCGACGAGCTTTTTGCCCGCGGCAGTCCCGTTTTTCTCGCGCCGTACTCCGACAGGCAGAAGCTCTCCAGCACACCGTTTTTGATGATATCAAAATTTTCGGAACGGTAGCCGTCCGCCGTCACTCTTTCGGCGCAAACCATCCTGTCGTCAAGCGGAATGACGGAAAGTGTAAAGCAGTCGTTTGCGACGGACTTGCCGAGCTTGTCCTTCCAAGGCGAAATGCCCTCGATAAGCGCGTAATCACCCGCAAACGAGCCTTCGATTATCGAGATGAAGTCCGACAGGCACAGCGGAGAAAATACCGCCGTCCCGCAGAACTTGCCGTCAAAAGGCTTTGCGTCAAGCTCCTTTACGGCGCGTTCGAACATTTTTCGCGGAATACCCGTGTTCATGATGTCGGTGTTCGGGTCGAGAAACTCGATGTCGAAGCTGTTAAAGGACGTTGCGCGTTCGCCGTCGTGTGCGGAATACATCACACTGACGGAATAATTTCCGTCCTCCTCGGTGAAGAGCACCCCGTTGGAGTTGGCGGTAACGCACTTGCCGTGACCGTAGTCACCTATGAGCTGTTCCACCATAATCTGCGGGAATTCCCGCTTTATATCCTCGGTAAAACGAATCAGCGAATCGAAGAACGCGCCCTTGTCGGGAGTGAGCGTACCCGACACGAAATCGAGATTCGTCTCTTTTTCGGCAACCGTCACCGCTTCGTCCGGCACGCCTGCGGCGGCGGACTCCATGCATTCCCGTACGGCTTCGTCAATGCTTTCTTTGTCGAGGCGGTTTACCGATGCCGTACCTTTTTTGCCGTCCTTTATCGCCTTGACGGAAATGCCGGAGGAAAAAACGCTGCGTATAAGCGAAAATTCGCCCGCATCAACGTTAAACTCCTCGCTGTCGCCGCTCGAAACGCTCACCTGCGCCTTGTCCGCGCCCGCGCCGAGCAGAGCGGAAACGGCATATTCAGCCGCTTTTTTCAGATTTTCCATGATAAACGCCCCCTTACCTTCCGCCTATGTTGACCCTGCAGCGAATTGCGGGGCCGCCCATCGAAACGGGCATAGGCTGCTTTTTGCCGCAATAGCCCGCAAAGTCCCATGCGACCGAATCGGACAGCATATCGACGGTTTTGAGCATACTGAACGCAACGCCCGAAATGGTGGTGTCGCGCAGTGCTCTGCCGAGCTTGCCGTTCTTGATTTCATACCCCATGGTGATACCGAACATAAATTCACCCGTTGTGTCCGCCTGACCGTTCTGCGTGCGCGTAAGGTAATAGCCGTTGTCTGTCGCCGCTATCATGTCAGAAAGCTTATCTTTACCGGGATGAATACACGTGTTGCGCATTCTTATGAGCGGCTCGTCGGAATAGGCAAATGCGCGCGCGTTCCCTGCGGGAGCCATGCCGAAATGCTTCGCGCTCATGAGGTTGTTCATATAACCCGTAAGAACGCCGTCCTTTATGATCGTCACGTCACGCGCTTCGGTTCCTTCATCGTCGGCGTACACGGGCAGCGGAGCCTTTTCGCCGAACGCAGTGTGCGCAAAGTCGGTGAGGCTCACAAGCGGAGACGCGACAGTTTTGTTGAGATTTGTAAGGGCAACACTGCCCGCAGCCACCAAATCGGCTTCGACCGTATGCCCGACAGCTTCGTGTGCGACCATGCCGCAAACGGCTGAATCTATAATGCATACGCATTCGCCCGCTTCGGGGTATATACCCTCGCGTTTTTTCATAAGCTCGTTATAGAGCGCGTCTATCTGTGGGTAAAAATCCGACGGGTTGTGATAGTATTCATCAAAGCCGCCCGCGCCGCCTCCGAGAATGTCAAACAGCTCGACCGTCGAGCCGTCGGGCGTGTCGGACGACATCGCGACGATTATATATGTCCTCGGAAAAAGCTGGCGCGTGAAGCCGCCCTCCGACGTGTAAAGTGTTTTTTCGGTGCATGCCGCCCGTGCCGAAACGCTTCGGGACGCGAGACGCGGATATTTTTCGCCGATATACGCATCTATTGCCGTTGCAAAGGCTATAAGCGTTTTTTGGTCGATGTCGCGGAACTCCTTCTCCGTTTCGTACGTAAAGGCTGCGGCATTGTCAAGCTCGCCGAGGTGCTTCGGTTTTCTCGAGCCGAGCAGCTCCGCATTTTCACGTGCCGACTTCAGAAGTCTTTCGGCGGATTCGCGGTGTATGCCGCTCTCCGACGCAAATCCCCACACACCGTCGTTGCAGACCCGTGCGCACGCGCCCGACGAAATGCTTGAAACGTTTGAAACAAGGTCGCCGCTGAGTACGGAAACATTCCTGCGGCGCGCCTTTTGTATTCTCAGCTCCGCGTGACTTTTTGTATCGCAGAGCAGCTGTTTAAGGTCATAAGACATTTTCTTCGCCTCCGTTAAGTGATAAATATAACATATAATATGCGGAAATTCAAGTGCGCGGGCATCTGTTTCGGCAAATACTTTGTTTTTTTATTGACAATCCCGCCTGACGGCAGCGGTATTAAGAGCCGACACGGGTTCGGCTCCCGTCAGCTTACGGCAAATTGACATTCGATGATGAACACCGCGCAAAGCCTGCACGGAGGCATTTCCCTTTGCGGGTCGGTTTCGTCACAAAGCATTTTCCCGTGGCAAAATAAAAAACATAGCCGTAATTCACGGAAAGCCGACGTGAATTGCGGCTTTTCGGTTCACGCGGTTGATTTCTGCCGTCACTCGGTCGGCTTCTGCCGCCGCGCCGCTGATTACGGCGGCGGATTTTCGGTATTTACTTTTTATGCCGCATTTGCTAAAATAAAATCCGATCTGAAATTTTACATCGGAGGTGCTCCCATGCAGTATACATCAACAAGAAACAATTCTCTCAATGTTGCGTCGTCATACGCAATAGCATCGGGTATTTCCTCGGAGGGCGGACTGTTCGTCCCCACAGAGATACCGCATATATCGGACGGCTTCATCGCTTCGCTTGTGCCCATGACATATATCGAACGTGCAAACGCCGTGCTTTCGCTCTTTCTGACGGACTACACGGAGGAAGAACTCAAAAAATACACGCTCGGCGCATACGGCGACGGCTTTTCGTCCGCCGACGTTGCACCCACCGTACCGCTCGGCGGCGGGCTTAACATTCTCGAGCTTTGGCACGGCCCGACATGCGCTTTTAAGGACATGGCTCTGCAGCTGCTCCCTTATCTTCTCACGGGCGCATCAAAAAGAGTGTCCGACGGCAGAGAAACGGTAATACTCGTCGCAACGTCGGGCGACACGGGCAAAGCCGCACTCGAAGGCTTCAAGGACGTGCCCGGCACGCGCATTCTTGTGTTCTATCCCGAGGACGGGGTAAGTCCCATGCAAAAGCTGCAGATGACCACGCAGGCGGGCGGCAACGTCGGCGTAAGCGCGATATACGGCAACTTCGACGACGCGCAGACGGGTGTAAAGCGCATATTCACAGACGAAAAGGTCAAAGCCGAGCTTGCTGCGCACAACATGGCTTTTTCGTCCGCAAACTCCATTAACTGGGGTCGCCTTGTTCCGCAGATAGTCTACTACTTCTCTGCGTATGCCGACATGATAAAGCTCGGCAAAATAAAGAACGGCGAAAAAGTCAATTTCACCGTTCCCACGGGCAATTTCGGCAACATTCTTGCCGCTTATTACGCACGTGAAATGGGTCTGCCCGTAAGCAAACTCATCTGCGCATCGAACGCGAACAACGTGCTCACCGAATTTTTGACGACGGGACACTACGACCGCAACCGCCCGTTTTTCACGACGGTTTCACCCTCAATGGACATTCTCATTTCGAGCAATCTCGAGCGTCTTCTTTATCACCTTTCGGGAAACGACAGCGAAAAAGTCAGAGAACTCTACAAGTCGCTTGCCGACACGGGCGAATTTACCGTTGACGGTGAAATTCTCGGCAAAATCAAAGAGCTTTTTGCCGCAGGCTCCTGCGATGACGCGGCGACGAAGGAAACCATAGCGCACGTATTCAAAAACGAACACTACCTTTGCGACACTCACACCGCCGTGGCGGTCAACGTGTATGAAAAATACGCCGCCGATACGGGCGACACGACACCGAACGTTATCGCCTCCACCGCATCGCCTTTTAAGTTTTCAAAAGCGGTGCTTGAAGCCGTCGGCGGCACCGATGCCGTACCGTCCGACGAATTTGAGACGGTGGATGCACTCGAAAAGCTGACGGGCACATCCGCTCCGCAGCAGCTTAAAGCACTCAAAAATGCCGAGGTCCGTTTTACGGGAGTCGTAAAAAAGGACGAAATGGAAAGCGCCGTTTACGCGCTGCTCGGACTAAGCTGACGGGAGTTGAACCCGTGTCGGTTTTGACAGGCTGATTTCCGCCCATGCTGCGTTAAACCCCTCGCAAATACGTCAAGTATTCGCTTCGGGTTTTGCCTTGCCTGATATAAATCGGCTCAGGCAAAACTGCTTTGCACCCGGCAGCAGTTAATTTTAGAGCAATTTTCGTCTTTTGAGGTGCTTCTCTTGCTGACGCAAGTCAAGACGAAAA
>CAVFAD010000038.1:0-17953 GCA_963620305.1 Bacteroidaceae bacterium
GAAGCATGCGAAAGAAGAAACCCGTTCGAGAAAAAACCTTATGCGGTTCACGTGTGCAAAAACACCGAATTGACCGTTGAGTGCGAAGCCGACGCGGAAATCATAGTCGAACAGACCGACAATGCAAATGAGTTCCCGGCGGAATTTTATACGCCGGAAAACTGTCTTTATCAGGAGTTCGGCAAGGGTCAGTGGGACGGCACGGGTCACCGCGTGGTTTCCACGATGTTTGACTACGACAACGCACCGCTTTCAAATCTCGTTTTGGGCGAGGTGTTCACGAAACCCGGCAGATGGTCGAGCTATCCGCCGCATCATCATCCGCAGCCGGAGGTATACTATTACCGCTTTGATAAGCCGCAGGGATTCGGCGCATGCTATCTCGGCGACGATGTTTTTAAGAGCACGGACGGCGCTTACTGCTGCATCGAACCCGGCAAAGATCACGAACAGGCAGCCGCACCTTGCTATGAAATGTATTATGTATGGATGATTCGTCACATCGACGGCGACCCGTGGTACAAGACCACCCGCATAGTCGGCGACGAGCATCAGTGGATAACAACCGCAAAATAAGGAGGAGAACAAAATGGCAATAATGACGACTGCACAGGCTCTCGTCAAGTTCCTTGACAATCAGTACGTGTCGTTCGACGGCAATGAAACAAAATTCGTTGAGGGAATTTTTACGATTTTCGGACACGGAATAGTGTGCGGACTCGGACAGGCACTCGACGAAAATCCCGGCGGACTCAAAGTATTTCAGGGTAAAAACGAGCAGGGCATGGCTCATGCCGCCGCATCGTTTGCAAAGCAGAACAACCGCCGCAAGATAATTGCGTGCTCGTCCTCCATAGGTCCCGGTGCCGCCAATATGATAACCGCTGCGGCTACGGCGACCGTAAATAACGTCCCCCTGCTGCTGTTTCCTGCCGACACGTTTTCTTCGCGTCAGCCCGACCCCGTTTTACAGCAGTTCGAGCAGTCGTATTCGCTTTCGGTAACCACAAACGACGCTTACAAACCCGTCTGCAGATACTGGGACAGAGTCGCGCGTCCCGAACACCTTATGTCCGCTATGCTCAATGCAATGCGCGCTCTTACCGATACCGCAAATGCGGGTGCGGTGTGCATTTCGCTGTGTCAGGATGTCGAGGGTGAAAGCTACGATTTTCCCGAAGAATTTTTCAAAAAGAGAGTTCACAAAATAACTCGCATCGTTCCGTCGCTTGACGAAATTTCCGATATCGCGGAGATAATTTCAAATGCGAAAAAGCCGCTTCTCATCGCAGGCGGCGGCGTGAGATATTCCGAGGCGGGCGCATCCGTCGAGGAGTTCTGCGAGGAGTTCAATATTCCGTTTGCGGAAACTCAGTCCGGCAAGAGCGCAGTGCTCTCATCTCATCCGCTCAATCTCGGCGGCGTGGGCGTTACGGGCAACCTTGCGGCTAATACCGTGGCAAAAGATGCCGATGTCGTAATCGGCGTAGGTACGCGTTTTTCGGATTTTACAACCGCTTCAAAGTCGCTGTTTCAGCATGACGGCGTAAAATTCGTCACGATAAACACCGATCGCTTCGATGCTTATAAGCTTGACGCAGCCAAGTGCGTTGCCGACGCAAAGCTTGCGCTTTCCGCTCTCGGTGCGGTACTTGAAGCAAAATCGTACAAGACTGCTTATACCGACGAAATAAAGAACGCAAAAGCCGCATGGGACGATGAAATGAAGCGTCTTGCCGATTATTCGTACGGCGAGGGCTTTGAGCCTCTCATAAAGGCTCGCGAGGAAAAGACTATCCCCGAATTTATAGAGATGTACGGCTCGACTCTTACCCAGACGCAGGTACTGGCGTACATCCGTGCTCATATCGCGCCCGACGCTATCGCCGTAGCGGCTGCGGGTTCGCTCCCCGGCTGCATGCAGAGAATGTGGACTACCGACGCGCGGTATACATATAATATGGAATACGGCTATTCGTGCATGGGTTATGAAATTGCGGGTGCACTCGGATCAAAGCTTGCCGCTCCCGACAGGGAAGTGTATGCTTTCTGCGGCGACGGCAGCTACCTCATGCTTCATTCCGAGCTTGTCACGTCACTTCAGGAAGGCGCGAAAATAAACGTCCTGCTGTTCGACAACTCAGGCTTCGGCTGCATCAACAATCTTGAAATGAGCAACGGCATCGGCAACCTTGCGACGGAATTCCGTCACAGAGACGAAAACGGCAATCTTCTCGGCAGTCTTCTCGATATCGACTTCGCCGCATGCGCCGCAGGCTACGGCTGCAAGACATACAAGGTCAGAAGTCTCGACGATTTGAAGTTCGCTCTCGAAGATGCGAAAAAGCAGACGGTTTCGACGCTGCTTGACATAAAGGTTTTACCCAAGACCATGACGGACGGATACGGCGCGTGGTGGAACGTAGGTATTGCATCTACCTCCGCAAAGGAATCCGTACGTAATGCATATAAAGCAAAAGCAGAAAATTTAAGCAAAGCGAGGAAATATTAAAATGCTCGACAAAAACAAAGTAAAACTCGGCATTGCTCCCATCGCGTGGACTAATGACGACATGCCCGATCTCGGTGCGGAAAACACCTTTGAACAGTGCATTTCCGAAATGGCTCTTGCAGGATTCACAGGATGCGAAGTAGGCAACAAATACCCCAAGGATACCGCCGTTCTCAAAAAGGCTCTCGACCTTCGCGGTATGCAGATTTGCAACGCATGGTTTTCGTCGTTCCTTATCACGAAGCCTTACGAGGAGGTTGAAGCGGATTTTATAAAGCACATTACTTTCCTCAAGGAAATGGGCGCAAAGGTTGTCGGCATTTCCGAACAGAGCTATTCGATACAGGGTACCGACAAACCCGTTTTCGAAGCGAAATATGTCATGAACGACGACGAGTGGAAAGTGTTCTGCGACGGTCTTAATAAGCTCGGCAAGGTCGCAAAGGACATGGGCATTGCACTGACGCTTCATCATCACATGGGCACCGTGGTGCAGACCGAAGCCGAAATAGACAGAATGATGGCGAATACCGACCCCGAACTTTTCAGCCTGCTGTTTGACTCGGGTCACCTTGCTTACTGCGGCGAGGACTATATGTCCGTTCTCAAAAAGTACGCAAAACGCATCAAGCACGTTCACCTTAAGGACATCCGTCCCGACAAGGTTCGGAAAGTCAAAGATGAGCATTTGAGCTTCCTTCAGGGAGTCCGTCTGGGCACGTTTACCGTTCCCGGCGACGGAGCTATCGACTTCGCACCTATTTTCGACGTTCTTGCCGAAACGGGTTATGAGGGATATGTTCTTGTTGAAGCCGAGCAGGATCCCGCGGTTGCGAATCCGTTTGAATATGCTCTTAAAGCCCGTAAATACATCGCAGACAAAGCCGGTCTGTAATTATTGCAAAGGAGACACTGTATAATGGCTGAAAAACTCAAATATTTTGTAAACGGTCAGTACGTTGAGTCGAAAACCGACAAATACTACGACCTTCACAACCCCTCAACCGGTGAAATTACGGGTTATGCGCCCAACTGCACCGCAGACGAAGTAAACGAAGCTATCGCCGCCGCAAAGGCTGCTTATCCCGGCTGGAGCGCGACTCCCGCCATCAAGCGTGCGCAGATTCTCTACAAGGTAAGAGATCTTCTCATCGAACACATGGAAGAGCTTACATATCTTGTCGCCGAGGAAAACGGCAAGGTTTGGGCAGAGGCAGAGGGCGACGTGCTCAAGGCAAAAGAGGGCACCGAGCTTGCAACGCAGGTTCCGTCGCTTATGATGGGCGAGAGCATCATGGACGCTTCAAGAGGATACGACACGGTTAAATACCGTGAATCCATGGGTGTTTTCGCGGGCATCGTTCCCGTCAACTTCCCCGCAATGATTCCGTTCGGCTGGATGGTTCCCGTTTGCGTCGCAACGGGCAATACGATAGTTCTTAAGGCTGCTTCTCTTACTCCGAGAACCGCTCTGAGAATCGCCGAACTTTATAAGGAAGCGGGCATTCCCGACGGCGTTGTCAACGTCGTAACATGCTCGCGTCACGAGATTGACGTTATCCTCGATCATCCCGACGTCAAGGGTATTACTTTCGTAGGTTCGACTCCCGTAGGCAAGCTTATTTACGAGAAAGCCGCACGTTCGGGCAAGCGCGTTCAGTGCCTTTGCCAGGCGAAGAACCACGCGCTCGTCATGTCCGACACTCCCATTGAAAGAACCGTTGCGGGCGTTATCAACTCCGCTTTCGGCTGCGCGGGTCAGCGCTGCATGGCTCTTGCATGCTGCGTAGTAGAGGATGAAATCGCAGATAAGTTCGTCGCCGAACTCAAAAAACAGGCATCCGCTATTAAAGTAGGCCCCGCTTATGACAAGACCTCAAAGCTCGGTCCTATCACATATGAGAAGCACTACAAGGAAGTCCTTGCCGATATCGACAAGGGTATTGCCGAGGGCGCAACGCTTGTTCTCGACGGCAGAAACTGCAAGGTTGAAGGCTATGAGAACGGCTACTATGTAGGTCCCACGGTATTCGACAACGTTACCGAAGACATGACCATCGGCAGAGATGAGGTTTTCGGTCCCGTTCTTTGCATCAAACGCTGCAAGGATTTCAATGACGGCCTTGCAAAGATGAATGCAAACCCCTATGCAAACGGTTCCGTTATCTTCACTCAGAACGGCTACTTTGCACGTGAGTTCGTCCGTCACACAGACGGCGGCATGGTCGGCGTTAACGTCGGCATCCCCGTACCGATCGGATTCTTCCCGTTCGCAGGTCACAAAAATTCTTTCTTCGGCGATCTCCATTGCCTCGGCAAAGACGCTTACCGCTTCTTCACCGAGTCGAAGTGCGTGACCACACGCTGGTTTGATGAGGAAGAAAAGAAAAAGACCGAGGTTTCCACTTGGGACGGCACTATCTAAAATAATTTGATTAAGGAGAAAAATAAATGCTTACAATTGGTATTATCGGTGCGGGCAGAATAGGCAAGGTGCACCTTGAATCCATTTCCTATCACGTAAAGAACGCAACCGTAAAGGCTGTTGCTGATCCTTTTATGAACGACAAAACAAAGGCTTTCATCGAGAGCTTCGGCGTTAAGGACATTTACACCGACTACAAGAAGATTCTTGAGGACAAGGACATCGATGCCGTGCTTGTCTGCTCATCCACCGACACCCATTCTTCAATTTCAATCGAAGCTATCAATGCGGGCAAGCATGTTTTCTGCGAAAAACCCGTTGACCACTCGGTTGCAAAGATTCAGACTGTTGCGGATGCTCTTGCCGCTCATCCCGAAATCAAGTTCCAGGTCGGCTTCAACCGCCGCTTCGACCACAACTTCGCAGCAGTGCGCAAGGCATACGACGCAGGAAAGATCGGTGAGGCTCATATCCTCAAGATAACCTCTCGCGATCCTGAACCGCCGAACCCCAAATACATTGCCGTTTCGGGCGGTATCTTCCTTGACATGACCATTCATGATTTTGATATGGCTTGCTTCCTCACCAACAGCGATGTTGAAGAACTGTATGTCAATTCCGCTGTTCTCGTCGATCCCGCTATCGGCGAACAGGGCGATGTCGACACCGCTATCATCACGATGAAGATGGCAAACGGCGCACTTGCCGTTATCGACAACTCCAGACGCGCAGCCTACGGCTACGACCAGCGTGCGGAGCTTTTCGGCTCAAAGGGCATGGTTGCAACCGCGAACGATACACTTTCCACTGCTGTTATTGCCGATGAAAACGGCGTAACCGGTGAGAAGCCGCTGTTCTTCTTCCTTGAAAGATACATGGAGTCATTCTCGGAGGAAATGCGCCAGTTCGTAAATGCATGCGAGAATAACACCGATGTACCCGTCGGCATTCACGCAGGTATGCAGAGCGTTAAAATCGGTCTTGCCGCAAAGAAATCCGTTGCGGAGCACCGTCCCGTTGCTCTCTCCGAAATAAAGTAAAACAAAACATAAAGGCGGAGTCGGAAACGGCTCCGTTTTTTGTTCCGAAAAAGCTTCGGTGCGTGCGAATCGCCGCACGGATACGCGCTGCCCTTTTCGGCGAAGCTTTTCGAGTGTCGAGTCCGTGCCGATCGGCGGTGTCTCGAATATTACTTAAGCCGTTGAATTTTTGTGAAATCGGTGCTAAAATACTTTCACAGAAAATAATGAAGGTGAAAAGCATGTGGTGTCTGTTTGCTGTTCTCTCGGCGGTATTTGCTGCGCTGACATCAATACTGGCAAAGGTCGGCATTGAAAACGTTAATTCGAATTTGGGTACGGCTATCCGTACGGCTGTGGTTCTTGTCATGGCATGGGCAATGGTCTTTGTTACAAACAGCTTTGACGGCATTACCGAAATCGGCAAAAAAAGCTGGCTGTTTCTTATACTGTACGGACTTGCCACGGGTGCTTCGTGGCTTTGTTACTACAAAGCGCTGCAGATAGGCGAGGCTTCAAAGGTCGTTCCGATAGATAAGCTCAGCGTCGTTATTACGTTGGTGCTGGCTTTCGTATTTTTGCATGAGGAATTTACCCTGAAGTCTGCCCTCGGCTGTATTTTGATAGGCGCGGGAACGCTTATTACGGTGCTGTGAGAAGTTTTTCGGTTTTTTTCGGTGTCCGAAACCGTAACACGGGACAAAAATTTAATTGCGCCCGATGTGAAAATTCTTAAATTTGTATTGACATGCGGCGCGTGCGGTATTATCATCTGTACGAAAAAATTGAAATCGGGTGTGTTTTATGGCAATGGGACTGCCTTCCTCAAAAAGGCATAATAAAAAATTTATCGAGCCTCTGCGCTTCGGTGCGGACGGCAAATTCAGAATACTGCATCTCACGGATATCCACGAGGTCGACCCTGCAATGGATGACGACGCGGATAAAAGCGTGCCGCTGAAAAAATCCGAGGAGACAATGAATGTCATCGAAAAGTGCATAGAGCGCACGTCACCCGATCTTGTTGTTTTTGGCGGCGACAACATAAGCGGTTTTTGGCATGAATTTACATACGATTACATGTACAAAACGATAAAACGCATCGTTGCTCCCGTGGCAAAGAGAAACATTCCTCTTGCGGTCGTTTTCGGCAATCACGACGCGGAAGCCGAGCGTCTGCTACCGTTTCTTATGAAGGAGAATCAGCTTGCGGTGTATGCCGAGTACGGCAATTTCAGGAGTACGTTCAATGATGCCGACGTTTCGGGCTGCGCCAACTGCTCGCTGCCTGTTATGTCCTCAGACGGCAGGCGCGTCGCATGGAATATCTGGTGTATGGATTCAAATGACTATATACGCGACGAACGGTATAATGTTATCGAGGGCGCGGGTTACGGATTTGTGCAGTCGGATCAGCTCAAATGGTACGAGGAGCGCGCGGCGGAACTGAAGGAGAACAACGGCGGAAAAACCGTACCCTCGGTGCTGTTTCAGCACATTCCCGTGCTGCAGGAGTATGATGTTCTTACGCAGGTGTCCGCCGACACCGAAGGTGCGGTCGAGCGCGGCGGTAAATATTACGTCGCGCCGCACGGAGCTTTTTCCGACGGAGAAATGCGCGAAGCACCCTGTCCGCCCGAAGCTCACGGCGAAGAATTTGAAAGCTGGAAAAGGGTCGGCGACATCAAAGCCGCATTCTTCGGGCACGACCATATAAATACGTTTACGGCGGAACTTGACGGCATAAAACTCATACAGACGCCGGGAGCAGGCTTCCAAACGTACGGAGACAGGCACGGCGGACGGCTCATTGTGCTCGACGAGAATGATTCCGACAAAATCGAGTCGGAGGTAATATTTATCGAACCGCTGCACGGTAAAGGGGAGAACTGAAATGTCCGAATATCTTTTTGAAATGCACGCGCATTCGCGTGAGGTCAGTGCGTGTGCGCATGCGTCCGCAGAGGAGCTTGTAAAGCTGTATATCGACAAAGGGTACGACGGCGTTGTGTCTGCAAATCATATGAATACCGAAACCTTTCCCGCGGCGAAGCTTACCGATGCACCGTGGAATGTAAAGGCGGAGCACTTTCTGTCGGGGTATCACGCGCTGAAAGCGGCGGCAGGCGATAAGCTTACCGTTTTGCTCGGCATGGAAATATCTTTCTGCGGCGACCCGAACGATTATCTTGTTTACGGCATAACGGAGGACTTTATAAGAAACAACGGTGACCTTATGACTCTCGGCAACAGGGCGTTTTCCGAGCTTGCGCACGAAAACGGCTTTATATTTGTTCAGGCGCACCCGTTCAGACGCTCAATGCGCATTGCCGATTGGAATGTTCTCGACGGATACGAAATATTTAACGGCAACCCTCGCCATGATTCCTCAAACGAAATCGCCGCTCACTGGGCAAGACTTCACGGTAAGGGTATAGTGACCTCCGGCTCTGATTTTCACGATGTCGGCGATGCGATAACGGGCGGTATCTTTTTCAACAAGCCGATAAACTCAAACGAGGATTTGCTGCACGAACTGAAAAGCGGAAATTACCGCTTGAAGATGTAAAAAAGCTCAAACCGAAACCGCATGCGGCTTTTATCCGCAGTAAAAACAACAGCACGGCAGGATCGTATTCGGCACGGTGTTAACGGCACCTGTCCGATACGGTCTTTTTTTGTTTGCTTCAAAAAAACGCGAAAAACATGACTGCACATTTGTATTCGGGACCGCATCGGCGGTATGGCATTACGCAGCGCAGTGTTTTGCGGTTTCGGCGCGTATTTACGCTTGTAATTTCCCTGCGGCTTTTGTATAATAGAGAGCATTAAAGGTTAGGAGTGCAAAAATGAACATACCCAAAGAGCTTGTCGACTATGCCGACAGACTTGAACAAAAAACACTGAAAACATATCCCGCGCTTGCTCCGCTTGCAAAACGGTGCTATCTCAATACGATTGAAACTACCGTAAAAAAATGCGAAAACGGAGATTATTTTGTTATAACGGGCGATATTCCCGCGCTTTGGCTCCGTGACAGTGCGGCGCAGCTGCGTCCGTATATTCCGCAGTGCAGAGAAAGCCGCGAAATGTGTGAAATTATCAAGGGTGTTATCCGACGCCACGCTTTTTACGTGTCGCTTGACCCGTATTCAAATGCATTCAACGAGGTTTCGCACCCGGAATCCCATACCGACGAAACCGATTTTTATTCCGATTATATCTGGGAACGTAAATATGAGGTCGACTCCCTTTGCGCATCTGTGTTTCTCGTGTCGGATTATTACAAAGAAACGGGCGACATGAGTATTTTTACGCCCGAGCTTCATACGATGCTCGTAAAGATTGTCGATACGTTTATAACAGAGCAGCATCATGCGGAAAACTCCCGCTATTATTTTATTAGGCGCGACGAAGGGGAGCTTGACACGGTTCCGAACGACGGCAAAGGCAATCCCGTGGGGTACACCGGCATGACATGGTCGGGGTTCCGTCCGTCGGACGACAGGTGCAGGTACAACTACCTTATTCCGTCTGAAATGATGTGTGTTGTTGCGATGAAAAAAGCGGCGGTTCTTTTTAAGGACGGCTTTAGCAATATTGTATATGCCGACAAATCGCTTAAGCTTGCCGACGAGGTCGACAGCGGCATTCAAAAATTCGGCACGGTCGAGCATCCGAAGTACGGTAAAATCTATGCATACGAAACAGACGGACTCGGGAATTATGTCCTTATGGACGATGCCAACTCACCGTCGCTTTTGTCTGCGCCGTACATCGGCTACTGCGAAAAGGATGACCCCGTTTATCTGAACACCCGCCGTTTCATCCTTTCGAAAGACAACCCGTGGTATTTTGAAGGCAAAGCCGCGCGCGGCATCGGAAGTCCGCACACCGGAGAAAATACAATATGGCATATTTCGCTCATTATGCAGATTCTTACGGGACTTGACAGCGGCGAAAAACTTCAATGCCTTAAAATGCTTTCCGAAACGCACGCGGGAACGTTCTTCATGCATGAATCGTTCAACAAGGACGATGCTTCGGATTATACAAGAAGCTGGTTTGCTTGGGCGAATGCATTGTTTGCGCAGATGCTCGGTACGCTGTAAACAGAACTTAAAGGCTTCATTTTACGGAGGATTTTTCATGGATAAAAAAACAGTAATGCGCATGATAGTGTGCAGCGATATTCACTGCAAGGAAAACGACGCGACCGAGCCGAACCGTTTCGTTAAGGGTGTGCGGGATGCGTATAACTATGCCGACGGCACGGATTATCCGCATATTGACGCAATATTTACCGTAGGCGATTTCGCGAATCGCGGAACGCTCGAGCAGATGAAAATTTACAAAAAGTGTCTCGATGACTCCCTTCGTCCCGAAACGGTGTCGATTCTTACCATGGCAAGCCATGAATACATGTCCGACGGGTACGGGAGCGCACTTGAACGCTTTGCCGCTGTTTTCGGTCAGTCGCCCGACACCCACACGGTGATAAACGGATTTCATTGCATAGCCGTGACCACCGATAATAGCTGCTCGATAGGTGAAGAAAAGCAGGCTTGGCTGTCCGCCGAGCTGAAAAAAGCAGCAGCGGACGATTTCAAAAAGCCGATATTCGTTTTTCAGCATCCGCATATAAGCGATACTGTTTACGGCAGCATAAATTGGGGCGACAGCGATATATATTCGATTTTAATGGATTATCCTCAGGTCATTGATTTCTCGGGGCATTCTCACGCGCCTATAAACGATCCGCGAAGCGTTCACCAAAAACATTTTACCTGTTTCGGCACGGGTTCGATGTCGTATTTCGAGCTTGATGAATTTGATTATATTCACGGCACCGTTCCCCCTGAAAAAGAGAAGTGTGCGCAGCTTCTTATAGTCGAAGCGTACGGCAACGGTTCGGTTCGTGTACTTCCGTATGATATTTTGAGCGGAAAATTCTTCAACGGCGGCGCACTTATCGAAAAACCGTACGATACCGATTCGTTCGTATATACCGACAGACGGTATCTTACTGCCGAAAAGCCGTTTTTTGACGGCGGCGCGGCGGCAGACGTTTACGTAACAAAAACATCCGCAGCGGTAAAATTCGATGCGGCAAAGTCCGAATCCGAGAGAATAAACGCATATAAGATTGTGCTTAAATGCGCCGAAAGCGGCAGAATACTTCGTCAGGTGAGAATGACCTCACGCTATTATCTTTACTGCATGCCGCAAGAATATTCCTTTACATTCGAAAACCTGTGTAAAGGCGAATACCTTGTCGAAATTACCGCCGAGGGCTTTTGGCGCAATGCTTCCGACAAGCTCACAAAACGCTTTGAGGTGTTGTAATTGACAGAAAAACTTTACTACGAAAACAGCCGCATGAGCGAATGCGACGCAGTTGTTTTATCCGTTGAGAAAAAAAACGGGAGATATTTCATTGAGCTTGACAGAACGTGCTTTTTCCCCGAGGGCGGCGGTCAGCAGAGCGATACGGGATACATTCAAAATACGCTTGTTTCCCATGTCGAAGAAGCTGACGGCGCAATATATCATATTTCCGATGATGCGCCCGATTTCGCCGAAAACAGTACGGTGCACTGCCGTATCGACGCAGAAAAACGCTTTGCGCGTATGCAGGCTCACAGCGGTGAACATATTGTTTCGGGCATTGTACATGAAAAATACGGCTTTGAAAACGTCGGCTTTCACATGGATGACGCGCTGATGACCGTCGATTTCAGCGGCTATCTTACTAAAGAACAGCTGAAAGAAATTGAACTTGCAGCAAACCGCGCCGTATACGAAAATGTACCCGTAAATACCTTTTTTGCAGATTCGCGGCCCGATATCGCCGATTACAGAAGCAAGCTGCCGACTTTACAAAATCCGCGTCTTGTCGAAATTGTCGGGTACGATATCTGCGCCTGCTGCGCTCCGCACGTTTCGCGAACAGGCGAAATAGGCATAATTAAAATTTTGTCCTCGGCGAGTCACCGCGGCGGCGTGAGAATAACGCTTATCTGCGGAACAACGGCATTTGCGGAGCTTTCCGCAAGATATTCCGATATACTCCGCCTGTCGGACATGCTGTGTGCGCCGCATGACGGAGTGCCCGATGCCGTAAGCGAGCTGCTTGTCAGGAACGAAACGTTAAAAAGGGAAGCTGCTCTGCAAAAGGACGCTGCGCTGAAAAGCATTGCGGAAAATACCGCATGTTCCGAGGGCAGCATGTGCGTTTTCTTCGACGGACTTGAACCCGACGGGTTGAGAAAGCTTGCCGTTATGCTGCGTGACAAATGCGGCGGACTGTGCGTTGTTCTTTCGGGTGACGATGCGTCGGGATATGATTTTGCGATAACGTCGCCGAAGGTAAAGCTGCGCGCGCTTTCGAAAGAAATAAACGGTGCGCTGGCGGGACGCGGCGGCGGTAAGGACGACATGCTGCAGGGACGCTTTGCCGCAAAAAAAGAGGACATAGAAGGATATTTTTCTTCAAAGGAGTTTTTTGACAAATGAGAATGAGAAAGAAAAAGCACCTCGAGCAAAAGCTTACCGAGTGTACAAACCTTATCGATATGCCGCCTGTTGCGGAGGATATGCGCGAAGCGGTAAAAAAGAAAGAATACATTGATTTTGAATCGTATTTCGGCAACGGCAATCCGATTTATCTTGAAATAGGCTGCGGCAAAGGACAGTTTATATGTGAGGCTGCAAAGCGCAATCCCGACATAAATTTTGTCGCGGCAGAGCTGAACAAAAGCGTAATATGCACGGCTTGCCTTAAAGCGTTGGCTGCGGATATCAAAAATATACTTTTCGTTCACTGCAACGCGGCGGTACTCGAAAAATATCTCAAGCCGCACAGCATAGACAGAATCTATCTGAATTTTTCGTGCCCGTTCCCGAAAAAAGCGTATGCAAACAAACGTCTTACCAATGCCGTATTTCTTGATGTATACAAAAATATTCTTGCCCCCGACGCGGAAATACACCAAAAAACGGATAATATGCACTTCTTTGAGTATTCGATAGAGCAGCTTTCGCTTTCGGGGTTTGTAATGAAAAATGTTTCCCTCGATTTGCACAACAGCAATTTTGAGGGAAACATAGTTACCGAGTATGAAAAAAAGTTTTCGGAACAGGGATTTGCGATTTACCGTCTTGAAGCGTATCTGCCGAATCAGACAATCTGAACAAGATAGAATTTGAGATACTGCGTTTCGGGTACGGACAGCAGTATCGGATGATCGCACGCCTGCCGGCGGTATTCCGCTATGCGAACCGAAACAAACGCGTCATGCGCCGCATCGAGCAGCATTTTTCTGAAAAGCTCATCCGTCATAAAGTGTGAGCACGAGCATGTGGCAAGCCAGCCGCCGCGCGGCAGAAGCCGCATCGCTTTAAGGTTTATTTCTTTGTAGCCGTTGTATGCGGCGGTGACGGTAGAGCGGCTTTTTGTGAATGCGGGCGGGTCGAGAATGATATAGTCATAGGTTCTGTCATTTTCTCCGTAAAGCCGCGTCAGCAGCTCAAAAACGTCCTCGCACAAAAAGTCGACATTCTCAAAGCCGTTCAGTTCGCAGTTTCTTTTTGATTCGCTTATTGCTTCTTTGGAAATATCCACAGCTGTCACGCGCTTTGCTCCCGCTTTTGCGCAGTTGAACGCAAATGAACCCGTATGGGTAAAGCAGTCAAGCACTGTTTTGCCTTTTGCGACCGACGCGGCGCACAGACGGTTAAAGCGTTGGTCGAGAAAGTATCCCGTTTTTTGTCCTTTAACGTAGTCGATTATGTAGCTGATTCCGTTTTCCGTTATCTTCACTTCGGATGACGCGCATTCATTTTCCGTCAAAAGTCCGTCATAGGAGTAATATCCCTTGTACGGTTCAAGTCCTTCCTTTGCTCTCACCGCCACGTCATTGCGCTCATACAGCACGTCGATTTTTTCACCTTCTGCGCGCAGGAGGTCAATAAGCGCGGGAAAAAGGATATTTTTTCGCTTTTCGATGCCGAGTGACATTATCTGCGTCACAAGGCACGACCCGAATTTGTCGACAATTAACCCCGGAAAAAAATCCGAATCGCCGAAAATGAGTCTGCAGCAGTCGACATCGCCGCCGAGACATGTTTTTCTGTAGTCCAAGGCATAGCGGAACCGTCTTTTGAAAAATTCCGCGTCAAATTTATCGTTCGCGTTTGTTGAAATTATCCTCACCGCTATTTTTGAAACGGGATTGTAAAACCCCGAACCGAGATACCTGTTTTTTGCGGAGAAAACGTCGACGATATCCCCGCCGTTTATTCCGCTGTCGGTAAAGGTTATTTCTTCGCCGTATACCCACGGGTGACCGTTTCTGACGGCATTTTCCGCTTTTTTGTTGACCGTTACTTTTTTGAATGTTCTCATAAGCTGTTTTTCTCTCCTGACTGTTACAGAAGATTTTATATTATTTTCCGCAATAATTCAAGTGCTTGAAAAATTTTTGCTTATATGGTAAAATAGCCGATATATCATCGAAAGGAAGATATTTTAATGAGTCCGTTGCTGAAAAAGAACAGAGGTGCCGACTCCGAAAAAGCGACACTTCGAAGGTACTGCTTTTACTCCGCTCTTATTGCCTGCGGAATAATGCTCTTTACATTTTTGTGTCATAAGGTTATCCCGTTTTACGAGGGGACAAACACCGTTTTGCGGATGGATCTCTATCATCAGTACGGACCGCTCTACAGTGAGCTTTACGACAGAATAGTAAACGGGTACAGTCTGGTTTATTCATGGCGTTCGGGCTTGGGCGGCAGCTTTATCGGTAACTTTTTCAATTATTGCTGCAGTCCGTTTGCCGTACTGATGCTTGTTTTCGGACACAAAAACATGCCCGATGCGATAGCTCTTATGTTTTTGCTGAAGGCAATGTGCTCGTCGGCTGCGTTTACTTACTATATAAACAAGTCCAACCGCACGCTTAACAGATACAGCATAATGTTCGGCTCGATGTATGCTTTCTGCAGTTATTTCGTCGCTTATTCGTGGAATATCATGTGGATAGACGCAATGGCCGTTTTTCCTTTGGTTATACTCGGAATCGAAAACATTATTCAGAAAAAAAAGCCGTCGCTGTTTATTTTCGCTCTGACTTACACCATGATAACCAACTACTACATGGCGTACATGGTGTGCATATTGAGCGTTCTGTATTTTCTTTACTACTATTTTTCGCGCTACGAACTTTCGGCAAGACTTTCGTCTGCACACGCCGAAAGAAAAAAAACACGCGAAGAATTTATAGCAACATCTGCCTTGCCCGCCGAAACGGTCACGGCGGAAGAAGCGAGGACGGATACGGCAGAAAATACCGAATCGGCGCAGTCGGCTGCTGCCGAAGCAAAACCGACGGAGGATTTCGGCGACCTTGAATCTGTCGACGCGGCGCAGACACTGCCTGCGGACGGGTGCGTGTCCGCAGGGGAGCCGAAAGAAGAAAACTTTACGGCGTGCTTTGACGCAGCCGAAATTGATTCCGGCGACGCATACGGTGCATCGGACGCTGCCTGCAAAAAATCCGACAAGCGTAAAGGAAAGATAAAAAAGAACCGTTCGCTCCGAAACAGCAGATTTTTTGCGACCGGCTGCATATTTGCATTTTCGGCGATTCTGTGCTTTCTGCTTGCCGCTTTTGCGCTTGTTCCCGTGTCGCACTGCCTTGAATCCTCATCTGCGACCTCGGCTGATTTCCCCGAAGACATTAAAACTTATTTTAACGTTTTCGATTTTATCGCAAATCATCTTCCCGCTACCGTAACAACGATAAGAAGCAGCGGCTCGGATGTTATGCCCAATGTTTACTGCGGTCTTATTACCGTAATGCTGCTGCCGCTTTATTTCTTCTCCGAAAAGGTTTCCGGACGCAAAAAGATTGCGGCTGCGGTGCTGCTTGCCGCGTTTTTCGTCGGATTCAATATCAACTACTTCAATTTTATCTGGCACGGTTTCCACTTCCCGAACGACCTGCCTTACAGGTATTCGTTTGCGTATTCGTTTATACTTCTTACACTGGCATATAAGGTTCTTACCGAGGTGGAGGAATTTTCTAAGAAGACCTTCACTGCCGTCGGCATGGCAGTCGTTTTCTTCGTTGTTCTGATAACAAAGCTCGAAACTCCCAACAATGAATCGCTTTCGATTTGGCTTACCGTTATCTTTGCCGTTATCTACACAATAATCTTCGGCTTGTATTTTTCTCCGCGCTACACGAAAAAGAATATCTGCAGCCTGCTTATGTTTACGATGGCTATAGAGCTGATTTTTGCGGATGCCGCCGAGTTTGTTATGTCACAGCCGAAAAAGAATTATGTTTCCGACTATGATTCGTACCGCGAGATTGTCGATGTCGTTGAAAAGGATGACGAAACACCCTTCTACCGCACCGAGCTTTCAAAGCTTCGCGCCAGAATGGACCCGTGCTGGTACGGCTATAACGGTGTTTCCGTGTTCTCGTCAATGGCATATGAGGACACGTCGGGATTTATGAAAAAGCTCGGACTTTTCGGCAACAGAATTAACAGCTACACATATTTCCCGCAGACGCCCGTTTTTAACAGTCTTTTCGGCCTGAAATATATCTATGACAATTCCGATATCGTTTCGGCGGGTGATTATTACACCGAAAAAGCGAAAAACGACGATTTTACGGCTTACGAATACAAGTATTATCTTCCTCTCGCATATGCGGTGAATAACGGAGCTGCGGAATGGGAAGGCTCGAGCAGCGATCCGTTTGAGTATCAAAGCTCGCTTATGGCTTCGCTGACAGGCGTGGAAAACACGCTTGTCGATGTCGATGCAGCCGACGTGTATTGTTCCGGTGTCGACTCCGTTACGGCGGCTTCGGTAAATGCATCGTCCTCGTTTACCGTCAAAAAGTCCGGAACCGATACGACAGGAACGGTTCGCGTAACCGTTAAAGCGGACACCGCCGGTTACTACTACACGTATGCCGGCAGCACAAAGACGGACAGCGTCAAGGTGACTGCGGACAACGGTTATTCGTATGAATACGTAAGCTCAAGCATACAGCCGTTCGTTCTCGACATCGGATATCTTGAGGAAAATGAGGAAATCGACATTTCCTATACCGTAACCAAGGATACGACTTCGGCGACTTTGTATTTTGCCGCCGCCCGCCTTGACAGTGAGGCTTTCGGCAAGGCATATGAGACACTCAAGGCTCAGTCGATGAATATCTCCGAGTTTACCGAAACGGAATTCAGCGGAACGGTCACAGCCACTGCGGATTCCTCCGTTATATTCACCTCGATTCCTTACGACGAGAGCTGGGTTATTACGGTGGACGGTCAGACGCTTGAATATGCTCCGATAAAGAAAACGTCCTCCGACAGCGATTCCGAAGACGGAGACGGCGCGGACGAAACCGATTATTCGACCGAGGGTAAAGTGTTCAAGTCCTGCAACGCGCTTATCGGCATCGACGTGGGCGAGGGAACCCATACCGTGACCTTTAAGTATGTTCCTGCCGGACTTTCCACGGGTGTTAAAATGACCGCGGTCGGAGCGGGAATCCTCGCACTGCTGCTTGTGTTCAAATTTGCGGTTGCGGGAAAGATGAAAGCAAAAAATAAAAGCATGAATATTTTTGTCGAATCCGACGAAAACGACACCGTTTATTGATTTTGATTCGAAGACAAAATGCCCGCCTGCAGAAAAAAACTGCAAGCGGGTTTTTTGAAAAAAACACAATTACAACTTCGATTTTTTTGAATGACGACTTAAGACTGACGAAATGGACTCGACTTCCGTTTCAAGCAAGGTTATGATTCGTGAGCGATCCTCGGAAAGCAAAAGAACCCGAAATCCGCGTACCTTCGCGTCTTTCAGGCTCTTTGAAGTGGTGGAGCATAACACCCAATATCCGAACTTTTTAGGATACCGCAGGAACGCAAAGTTCCTCATGAACGATGCGACCATCTCCGCCATCCGCA
>CAVFAD010000039.1:0-17712 GCA_963620305.1 Bacteroidaceae bacterium
TTGCAGCTTGTTTTTTGCCGGTTTTGCCGCCGCGCGTTCATCACGAACAATCTGCGCTTTCAGTGCATCGGCTGATGGGATTATGCACCCGGTACTCTTGCGCCGCAGACCGCTTGCAGCTTGTTTTTTGTCAGCTTTGCCGCCGCGCGTTCATCACGAACAATCTGCGCTTTCAGCGCATCGGCGGACGGGAATTTCATTTCTTCCCTTATGAACGATACAAGCCGCACGGTAATTTCCCTGCCGTACAAGTCGCCGTCAAAGCCGAGTATAAACGTTTCGCTTCTCAGGCTGATGCCGTCAAAGGTCGGACGCTTGCCTATGTTTGCTACACCCGAAAAACAAGTGCCGTTTATATCCGCCGCAGCGGCATACACTCCGAATTTCGGTGTTACAATGCCGTCGGGCAGATACTGATTTATCGTCGGAGCACCGAGGAGTCTGCCCCTGCGGTCGCCCGAAAACACGGGAGACGTAAAGCCGAACGTATAGCCGAGCATTTCGTTTGCGCGTTCGATTTTTCCGTCCGCAATAAGCCGTCTTATTGCGCTTGAGCTGACCTGTTCACCTTCAAACGTGACGCAGTCGCTGACCGTTACGTCTATTCCGAGCCTTCCGCATTCTGTTTTTAAGACTTGCGCATTGCCTGCACCGTTTTTGCCGAAGGTGTAGTTAAACCCGCAAAAAACCTCGCCGGCATTGAAGCGTCGGCAAAGTACGTTTTCGACAAATTCGCGCGGTGACATGTCGCGCAGTTCTTCAAAGGAAACATACAGCAGCTCGAAACCGGACTGCCTCAGCACGCCGTCGCGTTCATCATCGGTCAGCAAACGCGCCGTTTTCCTGCCTGTGACAGCCTCTGCCGGCGGCACATCGAACAGCATAACAGACGGAACGAATCCGCGCTCCGCCGCACCGAGCGTATTACCCAACACTCTTGCATGTCCTGTATGAAGTCCGTCAAAATATCCGAGCGCGACGGCTCTCTTTTTTTCGGTCGTATCAAAAATCATTGTCAGATAACCCTGCGCACCCTCATGATTTCGGGAGCGTCCTCCGTTATTTCACCCAAGCCGAGAAACACTTTTTTATCAGAATAAACTCTGTACATCGCGGGCGGAACATCTTTGCCGAGCCGCGACGAAAACAGTTCACCGCCGTTTTGAAAACGCACCGTCTGCGCACCGGTAAGCGTGACGAAATCAAAGCACTCGAACGGAAAATCAACGGGCAAAACACCGTCGGGCGCGATTTTTTTCAGTTCGTCCTCGGTGTGTGCGTCCTTAAGAGAAAATCCGTTGGAATGCGTGCGACGCAGCGCGGTCATGCATGCGCCCGTGCCGAATACCTTGCCGATATCGTCAATCAAAGAGCGTATATATGTGCCCTTTGAGCACATAACGCGCAGGCGAAACTCACCGTTCCCGCACTCCTCCGCGTCAATCTCATGAACCGTGACGGCACGTTTTTCGCGCTCGACTTCGACTCCTTTCCGTGCAAGCTCATAGAGCCTTTTTCCGTCAACGGAAATCGCGGAAAACATCGGCGGGGTCTGCATTATCTCGCCGAGAAAACGCGGCAGCACGGTATTCAACTCATCAAGCGTGACATGCGCCTGCGTTTCGGACAGAACGTTGCCCGTTATATCGAGCGTATCGGTGGTAATACCGAATCTGAACCGCGCGTCGTAGCCTTTATCGGTTATCGGCAGAAAATCTATAAATCTTGTGGCGCGTCCGAGCGCGACGGGCAAAACGCCGGTCGCCATCGGGTCGAGAGTGCCGGTGTGCCCGGTCTTTTTTTCGCCGTAAATTCTGCGCAGAAACGACGACGCCCTGAACGAGGTCATGCCCTCGCTTTTGTCGAGAATGACAAAACCGTTCATCAAATAAGCTTCTGCTCCTTAAGAGCTTCCTCCGTATATTTAAGTATGGTGGAAATAACGGTGCGCGGATTCGCCGTAAGCTCGCATCCCGCCGCCTGTCGGTGCCCGCCGCCTCCGAGAAGCGCACATATGTCCGACGCGTCCACAGGCTCACGCGTTCTCACGGAAATTCCGTACCTGCCGCCCTCGCGTTCCTTGACGGTTATGCCTACAAGAACACCCGCTATCTGACGCGGCAGAGCGTTTATGCCCTTTGTTTCGTTTTCGGCAATATTTGCACGGCGGTACATGTCTTTTGTAAGCATCAAAAGCGCGCATTTTCCGCCGAAATACATTTTTACCGAATTCATCGCCATCGTTTCGAGTGCAAAATATTCCTTTGTCTTTGTATCGAAAATATCCGTATTGACCGCGGCGGTGTCGATGCCCGTATCCATAAGGGACGCAGCCGCACGCAAGGTCTTAGACGTTGTGTTGCCGTAGCGAAAACAGCCGGTGTCCGTAGCAATGCCGACATAAAGAGGCATGGCAATTTCCTTTGTTATACCGAATCCGTTTTCGGTAAGCATATCGAACAGCACTTCACTTGCCGCAGCCGCATCGGCATCAAGCAGCGTATTTTCCGCAAAGGGAATATTTGTGGCATGGTGATCGATATTAAGCAGCACTCTGTCGCCGTATGCGGCTTCAAGCTCATCTCCGAGCAGCTTTTTGTCGCCCGTGTCGACGGTAATTACGCACTTCGGCTCAAAGTCCGCCGATTCAAGTCCCTCGGTAAGGAACATAAGCTCACGCGACACCGCGTCGAGAATACAACGGACATTTTTGCCGAGAGACTTAAGCACTCTGTAAAGAGCGCACAGACTGCCCACCGCGTCGCCGTCGGGCACAGTGTGTGTAAGCAAAAGAATATCGTCGCTGTCTTTGAGTATTTTCCACGCTTCGCTGTGTGTTACGTTCATCTTTCTTCCCTTTTCTCGGCATCGTAGAGCTTTTTGAACATCTCGATACCCTTTTCTATCGAATCGTCGGCTATAAATTTCAGGTCGGGAGTTTTGCGAAGTCCGAGCCTGCCGCCGAGTTCACGGCGGATATAGCCTTTTGCACTGCCGTTGAGTGTCCTGCACACCGCTTTTGCGGATTCTATGCCCTCAAGCGAGCTGAGATACGCCTTGCAGAACGACAGATCGTGCGCGACCTCCGCCCTCACCACGGTAAGGACTTCGGCATTCACTCGGGGGTCCTTCAGCTCTCTGACAAGCACGGTAAGCTCTCTTTTTATATCTTCGGCAGTGCGGTCTGATTTATAACCCATTTGACTGCACCCGTCCCGCACCGCAAAAGCACGCTGCGGAACAGTTCCTTTCCGGGGTCATCACGCGTCGCGGTACTCCTCAACGAGATACGCTTCGAGGATGTCACCCTCTTTAATGTCATTGTATTTTTCGAGTCCGATACCGCATTCGTAGCCGCTCATGACCTCTTTTGCATCGTCCTTTTCACGCTTGAGCGACGCTATGGAATCGTCGGCTATGACAATACCGTCTCTGACTACTCTTATCTTGCAGTTTCTCGCGACCTTGCCCGAAAGGACATACGAGCCCGCGATGGTGCCCGCGCTCGAAAGCTTGAACACGCGTCTGACTTCGGCTTTGCCCAGCTCGACATCTCTGAACTTCGGAGCAAGCATGCCCTTGATAGCCGCCTGAACATCCTCAATACAGTCGTAAATGACGGAATACATGCGCATTTCTATCTTGTCGCGCTCCGCGTGAGCCTGAGCCGTCGCGTCGGGACGGACATGGAAACCGACGATTATCGCGTTCGAAGCCGCCGCAAGCATAACGTCCGAATCGGCTATTGCACCGACGCCGCCGTGAATGACGCGCACCTTGACTTCGTTGTTGGAAAGCTTTTCGAGGTTCTGCGTGAGAGCTTCAACCGAACCCTGAACGTCTGCCTTGACAACGATATTAAGCTCCTTAAGCTCGCCTTCCTCCAAAGTGGAGAAAAGTGTATCGAGTGTAACGCGGTGGTACGCGCTGAACTGTTCCTCTTTGATTTTCTGCTTTCTCTGTTCGACAAGCTCTCTTGCAAGCTTTTCATCGCTTACCGCGTCGAAGATGTCGCCCGCGCCCGGTACTTCGCCCAGACCCATGACCTCAACGGGTATGGAGGGTCCCGCTTCTTTTACGCGTTTTCCCTTATAGTCGGTCATGACTCTTACACGTCCGACCGCAGTACCGGCAACAACGATGTCGCCGCTTTTAAGAGTACCGTTCTGAACAAGAAGTGTTGCGATGGGACCTTTGCCCTTGTCAAGACGCGCTTCGATGACTACGCCTTTTGCGGCGCGGTTCGGGTTCGCCTTAAGCTCTTTCATTTCCGCAACAAGGAGTATGGATTCCAGCAGCTTATCTATGCCGTCGTGCGTTTTTGCGGAAACGGGAACGCAAATGGTGTCGCCGCCCCATTCCTCCGGCACAAGTCCGTATTCCGTAAGCTGCTGCATGACTCTGTCAGGCTGCGCACCCGGCTTATCCATTTTGTTTATTGCGACTATTATCGCGATTTCGGCAGCCTTGGCATGGTTTATGGCTTCGACTGTTTGGGGCATGATGCCGTCGTCCGCCGCAACGACGAGAACCGCAATATCCGTCGCTTTCGCTCCCCTTGCGCGCATTTCGGTGAATGCCGCGTGACCGGGAGTGTCGAGGAAGGTTATTTCCTGACCGTCGAGATTAACTCTGTACGCGCCTATGTGCTGCGTGATTCCGCCCGACTCGGTGGACGTGACGCTTGTGTTGCGAATAGCGTCAAGCAGAGATGTTTTACCGTGGTCGACGTGACCCATAACGCATACGACGGGACTGCGTGAAATAAGGTTCTCCTCGCTGTCCTCGGTAGCGTCGATAATTCTGTCCTCGATAGTCACCACGACTTCGCGTTCGACCTTCGCGCCGAGCTCGGTCGCAACTATCTCTGCGGTGTCAAAATCTATTGATTCGTTGATACCTGCCATAATGCCGTACGCGAACAGCTTTTTGATAACTTCGGCAGCCGTCATTTTCAGCTGGCTTGCAAGTTCGCCGACCGTTATTGTCTCGCCGACCGTAACGACGATCTTTCTGCTTGCGCGCTCCGCCTTGATTCTTGCGAGACGTTCCGCTTCCGTTTCTCTGCGGCGGGCGCGGGTGCCCTGCTTTTTGTTGTACTGCTGAGATTTCTGCTTTATCTTCTGCTTGCGCGAGCCGTCGTTTACCCGCTCCGATACAGCCGTACCCGAAACGTTTTCGTAACGCTCGTTGTATTTATCAAGCTCTATGTCCTCGTTGCGTGTGTTGACGGTCTTTCTCTCGCCCTTTGTTCTCGACTGAACAAAAGAGGGATCCGTATTCTTGTTCTCTTTTTTCTTAAACGGCTTGCTGTCGGATTTTGCCGTCTGCGCGGGGGCAGACTGCTTTGCCGCAGCAGTGTTTTTTGCGCCTTTTTCGGGACGCTTTTCGGCGGCGGCTGCCGTTTTTTCGGACGGCTTTTTCTCGGCTGCGGTTTTTTCCGTCTTTTCCTTTTCGGGGGCGGCGGGAGTTCTCTTTTCGGGCGTGCTGTCCGCAGTCTCCTCGGCTTTGGGCGTTTCAGGCTTTTTCATCGCAAAATATCCGTCAAAGCTGTCAACGGCATAAAGCTGCGTGAGATGGTCGAAAACCAAATCAAGCTCGTCGGACGTGAGCACGGTCTGCGATTTTTTTGTATCATCGCCGCGCAACTTAAAAAAATCGGTAACGATGTTGCTTTTTATGTTAAAATCTTTTGCTAACTCATGAATCTTGTATTTTACTACCATTCCGGATCCTCCTCGTAGTTAAACGGTTTTTTCGATAGCCTTCGCAAAACCGCTGTCGTCAACCGAGAAAACGCAGCTGCGCTTGCCGACGGCGCGTCCCGTCTCGTCCATGTCTGTTTCAAGGACGATAACGCGCCCCGAAAAACCGGCAGCCTCCAACTCGCGAACATGACGCGGCGACGCATCGGAAGTGAGCACCACTGTCTTTGCCGCGCCGCTTCGCACCGATGCAAAGACCGCATCGTGTCCGACGGCGAGCTTCCCTGCTTTTCTTGCCAGACCTAAAAGTGACAGCGTTTTATTCATCGGCGATCTCCCCGCAGAGCCTGTCGTATACGTCGGGCGGAACGCTGCATTCAAATGCCTTTTCGAGTCGGCTGCCTTTTTTGGCTTTCATAAGACATTCGGCATTCCTGCAAATATACGCGCCTCTGCCGGATTTTTTGCCCGTAAGGTCGACACTGATATCGCCGTCGGGACTTTTTACTATCCGCACAAGCTCTTTTTTCGGTTTCATTTCGTTACAGCCGGTGCATTTTCTCATCGGTGTTTTTTTCTGCTGCATTGTTCTTCACCGTTATCAAAGACGAATCATCGGTCTTGCGTCGCCGTAGAAAGGCTTGATATCTATTTTCCACCCCGTAAGGCGTGCGGCAAGACGTGCATTCTGTCCTTTGTTTCCTATGGCGAGCGAAAGCTGGCTTTCGGGTACGCTTACGCGGCAGGACTTTTCTTCGGGGTCGGGAATTTCAACCTCCACTATCTCTGCAGGAGCAAGCGCGCCGCCGATAAATTCCGCAGGGTCGTCGGAATATTTGATTATGTCTATTTTTTCGCCGCCGAGCATATCGACAATAGCGTTTACGCGCGCGCCTCTTGCGCCTATGCAGGAGCCTACGGCGTCTATGTCGCCGTCTTTGCTGTAAACGGCTATCTTTGTTCTGGAGCCTGCTTCACGCGCAACGGACTTGATTATTACCGTTCCGTCGTATATTTCGGGAACCTCCTGTTCAAACAGACGTCTTACAAGTCCCGTATTTGTTCTCGAAAGGAGCACCTTCGGTCCTTTTGTGGTTTCGAGCACGTCCACGACATATATTTTTATAAAATCGCCGACGGTAAGCGTTTCGCCGGGGAGCTGCTCCTTTTTGGGAAGAAGCGCTTCGGTTTTTGCTATTTCGACGGTCGCATCTCCCGTAACGGGATTAACGGACAGTACCTTTGCCGTGACTATTTCATTGTTCTTGCTTTGGAGCTCCTGATATTCTCTGTCGTGCTCGTAGTTTCGTACGTTCTGACGGATTGTGTGTTTTACGCTTTGGGCGGCGATTCTGCCGAGGTTTTCGAGCTTAAGCGGCACGTCGACAACGTCACCCTCCGCAGCGTCCTTGTTGTACCTGCGTGCATCCTCTACCGATATCTCCGTATCGGGGTCGAGCACGTCGTCAGTTACGGTTTTGCGGTTAAAAATCGAAATGTCATAAGTCGCGGGATCCATGGTGCAGATTATTTCTCCGTCCTTTATCCCGAATTCCTTTTTGGCGGCGGTGGACACCGCGAGACATATCTTTTCGCATAATACATCAGCCGCAATTCCCTTTTCTTTCTGAAAAAGCATTATTGCACTGTGCAGTTCGTTATTCATTTTTCCTGTCTGTCCTTTCGTTTAGTTGTATATTCCGTCAAAATCGTCAAGCTTTACGTTTGTTATTTCGTTTTTGAGGAACGTATGGCTGCTGCCGTCGGCAAATTTTACCGTTACCGCGCCGTCCTCATATCCCGCCAGAACGGCTTTATGCAGCTTTGCGCCGTTGAAGCCGCTTCGCAGCTTCAGTATAATCTTTGAGCCGATGTACTTTTCAAAATGAAAGTCCCGCGTAAGCTCCCTCTCTATTCCCGCAGAGCAAACCTGCAGGTTATACGGTTCACTTATGGGGTCAAGCTCGTCAAGCGGCGCGTCAAGCGCATCGTTCACCGCAACGCAGTCATCAATGCCGACTCCGCCTTCGCGATCGATAATTATCCTGAGATACCGCATTGCGCCCTCCTTTTGAAAGCGCACGTCCCACAGCGAAAGTCCGAGTGAGCTCACGATGGGTTCGGCAAGCTCCCACACGGAATTTACGACATTTCCGCCTTTTTTCTTCTCAGCCAAGTGCATCGCCTCCGTTTTTTATTTGCGTCCGATACCGTCCCGAAAAAAGGAAATACCGTCCCAATCAAAACAAAAGAGCGGGTCGCCCCACTCAATGTCAATACATTATGACTTGACTATAGCACACTTTTTGCCGCAATGCAAGTGTTTTTCCCGTTTTCGTTAAGTTTTTTTGTTAAAAAATGCGTGTATATTATGTAATTTATAAAATACATCGGTACTTCGGCTTGAAAGAACGGACAGAAAATAGTATAATCTTTGCCGATAACAAAGAACGGAGAACATATTATGGCGATAATTCTTGCTTCGGGCTCGCCGCGAAGACGCGAGCTTATGGGTTTTATAACGGATTCTTTTACCGTTAAGGTGTCCGATATCGACGAACGTATTGATTTCTTACAGTCGCCGGACAAGACGGTCATTTCGCTTGCGGAACAAAAAGGCAAAGCCGTCGTTCCGCTGTGCTCCGAAAACGACACGGTAATTTCAGCCGATACCGTGGTATTCATCGACGGCGAAATCCTCGGCAAGCCGAACGACGCGGACGGCGCACGCGCAATGCTGCGCCGCCTTTCGGGCAGAACGCACACGGTCTACACGGGTATAAGCATTCATTCGCCGAACGGTGCAATTTCTTTCGCAGACAGGACGGAGGTCGAATTTAACGACTTGACTGAGGACGATATCGAAGATTATATTGCAACGGGCGAACCGTTTGACAAAGCTGGCGCATACGGCATTCAGGGCAAGGGCGCGCTGCTCGTAAAGGGCATAAACGGCGACTTTTACAATGTTATGGGATTCCCCGTCGCGTCGGTGTATAGGACGCTGAAAAGGCTCGGTGCACTGTGAAAGCCGCTGACAGACTGACCGCAATATTTTTTCCTAACCGATGCTGCGGCTGCGGAGCGGTGATATACTGCGACGCGGAGCTGTGCGAAGACTGCGCAGTCAGACGCGCACACTTCTCCTACGAACGCGGCTGCTGCAAAAGATGCGGTCAGCACCGCACCGACTGTGTATGCGAACCGCGCAGCCTTTTCGGAAAAGCCGTGTTTGCGTTCTTTTACACGGACTCCGTAAAGCATACCGTTCATCAGTTCAAGTTTTTCGGCAAGACTTTTTACGGAAAGCTGTTCGCAAAGCAGATGTACGTCTCCGCCGTCGAAAGCGGCATTCTTACGGACGCTCACTTTATTGTGCCCGTACCGATGCACGGACTTAAAAAGCTGCATCGCGGCTTTAATCAAACGGAGCTGCTTGCCCGTGAATTTTCAAAAATCAGCGGTGTTCCGTACCTTAATGTCCTCAAAAAGCTGACGTTTTCGCCGTCGCAGCACGACCTTGATTCGATAGAACGGGCGGGAAATGTCGCGGGAACCTTTGAAGTGAAAGAAAAATATGTCCAAGCGGTCAAAAACGCAAAGATAATTCTTGTCGACGATGTTATGACAACACATGCCACAATGAACGAAGCCGCAAAGACGCTGTTCATCTTCGGTGCGGACAGCGTCGACGCGCTTACCGTCGCGGCTGCGGGCGGAAAACGGCGAAACCGACGGTAAGACGGCGCGTACGTTTTTCCGTCTTCGCAAAATCGGTCGGCTTGTACCCTCAAAACAAAATAATTTTTGTTGTCCCGTCGTCTTTTTTTATCGGCACGGAACGGTTCTTTTGCGGTTCCGCCGGCTTGTGCCTTCAGTACGGAACGATTTTTACGGTTCTGCCGCATGTGCCTTAAAAACGGAGCAGTTTTTTGCAGAGCTCATACTTTCAGAACAAAACGGTTTTTACAAAAATCCAAAAGTCCCTCACTGCGCATTTTACCGAGTTCAGCCGACAGGCCGCTGCGCTCCACACCGAGGTAATCCGCAAGCTGCTGACGCGAAAACGAAATGTCAAATTCGTATTTCCCCGCACGCTGCGCCTCCGACGAAAAATACGACATCAGCTTTGCGCGTGTGGTGCGCTGCCCCATATGCGCAAGCTTTTCGCCGAGCCGAAGATTTTTTTCGGCAAGCTCACCGAGCAGATTTTTTACCATTCGGCTGTGACACGGACATGCGGACGGGCAAAGCGTAAGCAGACGCTTTGTATTCAGCAGCAAAACGGAAACGGGCGATTCCGCCGTAACGTTCACGTTCAGCACCGAACCGGGCGCACATGCAAAGGCAAGCGCAAAGGTCTGCCCCGCCCCCGCTTTTGAAAGAATGTTTCGGTTGCCCCATATGTCCTCCTGCTCTATCAGGACACTCCCGGACAGCACAAGACCTATCTCCTCCGCCGTGTCACCGACACGCATCAGAAAAGAATCCTTCGGATAATCCTCATACCTTGCGCTAAGGCAATCGAGCATTGAGGATAATTCATTCTCCGAAATGCCCGAAAAAAGCCGAGATGAGCGTATGACAGGGAAAAAATTTTTCATAAAAATCCTCTTTCGTTGAAATTTCAACAGACAGGTTGATTTTATTGTACTATAATACAATCAGAAAAGCAAGGAGGCAGTACTATGAAAAGAAAAATCATCGAGATAAACAGTGAAAAATGCAACGGCTGCGGGGCATGTGCCGAAGCCTGCCATGAGGGTGCCATATCAATGGTCGACGGCAAGGCTAAACTGATGCGCGACGATTACTGCGACGGTCTGGGCGATTGTCTGCCCGCGTGTCCGACGGGTGCCATTACGTTTGTTGAGCGTGAGGCTGCCGCGTATGACGAAAAAGCCGTTACGGAAAACAAGCAGAAAAAGATGCGCGAGAAGATGCAGAAGGAGGGCATGACTCTGCCCTGCGGCTGCCCCGGAACGCAGTCAAAAAAGCTTGAACACACAGAGTGCGACATCGCGGAAAGACCCGCCGCACACCCCGTCAGCAGACTGTCGCAGTGGCCCGTACAGATAAAGCTCGTGCCCGTAAATGCGCCGTATTTTGACGGGGCAAGGCTGCTTATCGCCGCAGACTGCACGGCTTATGCCTATGCCGATTTCCATGAAAAATTCATAAAGGGACACATCACCCTTGTCGGCTGTCCGAAGCTCGACGGCGTAGATTACTCCGAAAAGCTGACGGAAATTATCCGCAATAACGACATCAAGAGCGTGACGGTCGTGCGGATGGAGGTTCCCTGCTGCGGCGGACTTGAGCACGCGGCTAAGACTGCGCTGCAGCAAAGCGGAAAATTTATTCCGTGGCAGGTCGTGACCGTATCCTGCGACGGACGTATAATTGACTGAAAACGGCATTCAAAAGCCACGGACGAACCGTATTCACTGCCTTACACAACGGCGGCGGATACGGTTTTTTTTGAAAAAAAACCGCGGCTCGACGAAAAAATTTCCCGAAAGAAAAGAAAATTTAAGACTCTGTGCTATAATATATGCCGAACGGCTGTGCGCACAGGCGGCACGGCACCGACGGGAAAGGACGTAAATACCGTGAATAAAGCGTTTGTTGATTATATCGAAAATTCACTGCGGGACATTCCGTACGACGATATCCTTTATAATTTTGAAAAAAAGACCGCCGAAGAAGCCGAAAAGACGGAACGGCGCGTAAGAAAAGCGGGTCTTAACGACGAAAAGATAATAAATGACCTGCTTGTAAGCGAACACGCGGACATTCGGGAAAAATACGGCGAATACCGCCGTGCCGAGCTTAAACGCCGACGCGAGCACCGTATGCACGTTCTTTTTGCCAAGGGAACGCCGATATATTTTCTTGCAGCCGTCGCCGTGTACCTGCTCATAAGCTTTGCAACGCACGCGTGGAACAGAACGTGGCTTGCGATAATCGTTACGGTTACGGTGTGGTACGACACCGTCGGAGGATGGTTTGTATATGAGCTTGCGACAAAACGCCGTGCGTTTCACATCATTTCCCGTGTTATTCTCGCCCTCGGAGTGATGCTTACATCCGTATGCGTTTACCTGCATTTTCAGATGCTCGCGCCGTTTATAAACTGCTGGGTCATTGTGACGGGCGGAGTTATTCTGATGTACTGCGCCGACGTGATATTTGCCGCCGTAACAAAGCAGCGCATGCTTATCATAAATATTTTGGTATATATTTTGGCTTCGTCGCCCATGCTCTATGTGATTTTGTGCGGCGTAAGGGTTTTGCAGTGGCGCACGGGGTGGCTGCTTATTATCGGCGCGATCTTTCTTGATATTCTCACCGTTGCCGGCGTGCTTGTCAACCGCAGAAAATATGTTTACAAACCGGAGGCGGCGAAATGAAAAGGAAAAAGGAAAAACTGCCCGCGGAACTGTGGGATAAAATGCATTATCTTTTCCGCGATTTCAACGACAGAATGGTGCATCTCGAGCTGTATTACGACTTTGTTCCCGATATCGACGCACTCAAAAAAGTGATAATCTGTTTCTTTGAAAAAGCACCCGTTTTTCATTCGAGCTTTACGGACAATCCGTTTTCTCCGTACTGGACGGTGCACGACTATGACATAAACGACGTGCTTACGGTCGAATACACCGACGAAGCGCAAAAACGCGCGGATGAGTTTCTGGTGCAGTACATTCCGCCCGAAAGCGAGCTGCAGATGAAATTCGCGCTGTTCATATCGGGCGAAAAGAGCATACTGTGCATTGTGGAAAATCATATGTGCATGGACGGCGGCGACTTCAAATATTTCATCAGGTCGCTGTGTTCCGCGTACACACGCCTTGTTGACGAGGGCATAAGTCCCGTAGAGCTGCGCACGGGTACGCGAAGCTTTGACAAGGTGTACGAGGACTACACTTACGTTGAAAAACGAATGGCGAAAAATCTTTACAAAAATGTCTGTGCAAAGGACAAGCACTGCTTTCCGCTTACCCCGGTGAGCATTCGCGACGAGCCGTTTATCGTCAAACGCAAGATTGACGGCGATACTTTTCTGCGTCTGAAAGCGGTCGGCAAAGAGCACGGTGCGACCGTGAACGACATGCTGCTGGCAGCGTATTTTTTCAGCCTTTACGAGCTTGGCGGCTTCGGCGAAAACGAGAGCTTAACAGTATCGTGCGCCGTCGACCTGCGCCGTCACATTCACGACCTGTCGGACGAGGGAATGACCAACCACACGGCGTTTATGCAGTGCTCCGTGCCGCAGCGCGGACACGACATCTTCGAAACGCTCAAATATGCCGTACAAAGCTCCGAAAAATTCAAGAACGATAAATTCATGGGTCTTTACGGCTTGCCGCTGCTCAATCTCGGCTACAGCATTTTACCGCACGCGCTGAGCGAAGAAATAATAAAGATAGGTTATTCCAATCCTCTTATCGCCATGAGCAACATAGGCATTCTCGACTGCGCGGCACTCTCCCTTTGCGGTCACGAGCCTACCGACGGCTTTATGACGGGAGCGGTAAAATACAAGCCGTATGTACTGCTGTCCGCAACCACAATGCGAAACGTCGTTACTCTCTCGATGTGCGTCAAAGGCAATGAGGAGGACAGGGCGATAACCGAAAAGTTTTTCGGAATTTTGGAGAAAAACATAAAAACGCTCACGTCGGCACGCATCTGAACCTTTTGCCGCTCGGCAACATACCCTCCTGCCGCACGGCAAAGCCCGTATTAAAATTCATCTTGAATTTTTCCGTATATTTTAGTTATAATTTAATCGAACGGATTACACTTGAAGCATATTAAGACAAATTGTGCCGTACAGGGGGAATAAAATATGCGTTTGCTGTTAGCCGATGACGAACACGAGCTTGCCGATGCGCTTGCCGCGATACTCAAGCGTTCAAACTATTCCGTAGATGTCGTTTATAACGGTACCGATGCGTTGGACTATATCCGCACGGGACTTTACGACGGATGCATTCTCGATATCATGATGCCGGGACTTGACGGCATAACCGTGCTGAAGACCGCGCGCAAAGAGGGTTTTTCGCTGCCCGTTTTGCTGCTTACCGCAAAAAGCGGCACGGACGATAAGGTTGAGGGACTCGACTCCGGCGCAAACGACTACCTTACAAAGCCGTTTGCCGCAAAAGAGCTGCTTGCCCGTATACGGGCGATGACGCGCAAGAGCGACGATTCGTCACCCAACAATCCCGTTTTCGGTAACGTAACACTCGACAAGCTCACGTTCGAAATACGCAACGGCGAAAAGAGCATCCGCCTTGCGAACAAAGAATATCAGATGCTCGAAATGCTGTTTGCGAACCCCGGACACGTCATTTCGACCGAGCGGTTCATGGAAAAAATCTGGGGCTACGACACCGAAACGGAGCTTAATGTCGTATGGGTGTATATATCGTACCTGCGCAAAAAGCTTGCAAAAATAGATGCAAATATCAAAATCACAGCCGTAAGAAATCTCGGGTACACATTGGAGACGGAATAAATGCTTAAAAAGCTGAGGATAAAATTTGTCGGGGTAGCCGTCAGCTCCGTTTTTATCGTGCTCGTGCTGCTGCTCGGCTGCATAAACATCGTGAATTACATGAACGTTATCGACTCCGCCGACCAACGGCTTGATGTGCTCGAGGCTTACGGGGGAACTTTTCCGTACGACGACACGCTTCTCGGTACGCTGTTCCGCTACAAGTTTTCAGCCGAAGCACCGTTCGACAGCCGATATTTCACGGTGACGATAAACGAAAAATCAAAAGTCGCGTCCGTAGACGTAGGGCACATTGCGTCCGTTGACACAAAGTCGGCGGCGCAGCTTGCGTATTCGCTGTATCAGTGCGGCAAGACAGAGGGACTGTCGACCGATTTTCGGTACCGAGCCGTAGATACCGAGGACGGAATACTGTATATTTTCCTCGACTGCGGCAGAGAGCTGAATACCTTCCGCAACTTTTTCAGGGCAACGATAGCCGCAAGCGCGGTAGGTCTTACGCTCGTGTTTGTTTTCGTGTGCATTTTCTCAAAGGCCGCAATAAAACCCACGGCACAGGCATACGAAAAGCAAAAGCGGTTTATAACCGACGCGGGACACGAAATAAAAACACCGCTTGCCATTATCGGTGCGGCAAATGAGGTTATAGAGCTTGACAACGGCGAAAGCGAGTGGACCGACAGTATAAGAAACCAGATAAAACGGCTTACCTCCCTCACCGAAAAGCTTGTCATGCTCGCAAAAATAGACGAAGCGGGCGACGAAGCCGCCAAAACGCAGTTTTCGCTGTCCGATGCCGTGAGCGAAACGGCGGAATCGTTCTCCGCAGTCGCTGCGGCAAAAGGAAAAACTCTCAACGTGAACGCGGAGCCGAACATAAATTTTGTCGGAGACGAAAACGCGATAAGACAGCTTGTCAGTCTCCTGACCGATAACGCAATGAAATATTCGAACGAAAACGGCACCGTGAACGTCGGTCTGCGCAAAAACGGCAAAAAAGCGGAAATCACCGTATACAACACCGTCGATTACATAAAGTCCGGCGACCACCGCGAATTTTTCGAGCGGTTCTACCGTGCCGACGGTTCGCGCAGTGTAAAAACGGGCGGTCACGGCATAGGTCTTTCCGTCGCCGAGGCGATAGTAAATGCCCATAAAGGAAAAATAACAGCCGTCGCGCCCGATGAGCACGGCATGCTGTTTACCGTTGTTTTGTGAACAAAAGGGCCGATTTTTTCGGTCTTTTTGCTTTTGAATGACGAATTTGTTAAAAACATGCAAGAATTCGGTTCGTTCGATTAAAATAACTATTGACAAATACGATTTTTTTTTGTATGCTTAAAATTGTTTATCAGTGTAAAAGGAATAAACTATGACCTCTCCTTCATATATCGAAGCTGCGGAGCATCTAACGGACGAAGAGCTTGTACGGCGCGTCCGTACGGGCGATCCCGCATCGGCATCGGAGCTTATCAAACGCTTTACTCCGTTTGTACGATCCGCAGCAAAGCATTACTTCGGTGCCTCGCTTGAAAATGATGACATGGTTCAGGAGGGCATGATAGCGCTGCTGCTCGCCGCGTATTCGTACTCCGACCGAAAAAATGCCTCCTTCAAAACATATTCCGCCGTTTGTATTTCAAACCGTCTCAACACGGTGGTAAAAGCGCAAAGTGCGGCAAAGCACCTTCCGCTCAATACCTACGTTCCGATTGACGAAGTGGAGCTTGCTTCCGGCATTACCCCGGAGAGCATCTATATCGCGGCAGAGCATACGGACGAGCTTATTTCGGAGATAAACAGAGAGCTGTCCGCGCTCGAAAAAAAAGTTCTCTCGTCTTTTTTGTCGGGAAACAGCCACAGAGAGACTGCTTCAGAGTTGAATATAACCGAGAAATCGGTAGCGAACGCACTGCAGCGCGTCAGAGCGAAGCTGCGTGCGGCGGGAGAAAAAACGACCGTTGTCTGACGGGCAAAACTCAGGATCTTTACGGTGAACACCGTTTTGATAATACCCCTTACCGTGGAGACACGCAAAGGCAATAAATTTTAGCGAGGTAAAAAAATGTACGAAGACAAAACACTCACATGCAAAGAATGCGGCGCAGAGTTCGTGTTCACAGCAGGCGAACAGGAATTTTATGCTGAAAAAGGCTTCACCAATGAGCCTCAGCGCTGCAAGACTTGCCGCGATGCACGCAAAAACGCATCCAAGGGCGAAAGAGAATTTTTCGAAACCACATGCAGCCGCTGCGGCGGTGTGGCAAGAGTTCCCTTCAAGCCCCGTGATGACAGAGCTGTTCTTTGCAGCGAATGCTTCGCAAAGTCAAAGGAATAATTTTTTAACATAAATTTGTATTTTTTGACTGTATTAAAGGACTTGCCGAAAGACAGGTCCTTTGATATTTTTTATTCTTTTGTGCGCCGTTTTGCGTCGGCGCGCCGTTTTGCGTCGGCTTGCAAAACCGAATATTTGCCTGCAACCGACGGTCGGCATTAGACGGATTGAATTATATATAAAACTCGATTTCGTCGTCGCTGCCGGTGCGGTCGTTGTACAAAAACGGTCGCGCTATGGCTTGCAGGCTCTCCGCGCCCTTTATAAAGCCCGACACGGGGCGGTGAACGGCATTCATGATTTTATCAAGCTTCTCGCATGCGCCGATAAGCGTTTTGTACTCCTTCGTGTCGGGAGTATACGGCGCGTTGCCCGATTGAATATGGCGCATTATTACGCATGCGCAATCGTACACGCGTTCTTTTTTAAGGGAATTTATCTCGTCTTTTGTAAGACCGTTATACTTTTTACCGAATTTTGCAAGAGAGGACATCTTTATTTTTTGCCCGATATCGGCAGCCGCCTTAACCGCAAGGCGGTGCTTTTTTAATTTATCGGTGTTCAAAAAGCCTTCCGCATTTTGCAAAAAGCTGTCCCAGTCGGTTTTTATGAGCGGCACGAGCTTTTCAAGCAGACCCGTAAAATTCAAGCCGTATATGTATTCGGCTGCCGAAAGCGTCGTGTCGATGCCTTTTATCTTGTCAATGCCGATGCTTGTGACGGTGCATTTGCCCGTGCCGACATCGAGTATGACCTTGCGCATTTTGCCGTGTGCCGCGCCGAGAGCGGTGGTGGCGACATCGTAAAAATATCCGCCCCTGCCGTCCTCGTATTTTTGTATGCTTTGAATGTGTGTATGACCGGTGAAAACGACATGTACGCCCTCGTCGCACATCAGTTTTTTGAGCCTTTCGTAACCGCCGAACATCTCCGACTCCGCAGCAAGGCGGTATACCTCCCACGGAGGCAAAACGGGATGATGCGTCGCAAGGATAATGCGTTCGCCGTTCGATTTTGCGCGTTTGATTTCGTTTTCGAGCCACTTGAAGCCTTCGTCGAAAAGTCCGCAGTAGCTGCTGCCGTTGCCGTTGTCGTTTAATGCAATAAGTCGAACGCCCGCCTGCGGCGAGAGACTGTAC
>CAVFAD010000040.1:0-17314 GCA_963620305.1 Bacteroidaceae bacterium
GCATCATACTGCGTCTGCTTTTGGGAGAATCCGAAGGGTTCGAACGCGGTCGGCATAATAAATTCCGAGACAAACGGCGGCTGGCTCCCGACTGTAGGCGGACAGAAATACCTCTTGAATATTATCATCGTGCTTGTGCTTACCGTGTTCATGTTCGTGTATCTGAAATATTCAAAGCACGGTTATGAAATCGCTGTTGTGGGCGAAAGCGAAAACACCGCCCGCTACATCGGCATCAACGTCAAAAAAGTAATTCTTCGCACAATGGCTCTTTCGGGTGCGATGTGCGGCATTGCGGGACTTCTTCTCGTTTCGGGTACAAACCACACGATTTCGAGCGACACCGCAGGCGGCAGAGGCTTTACCGCAATAATGGTATCGTGGCTTGCAAAGTTCAATCCGTTCGTAATGATAATCACATCTTTCCTTATCGTATTTTTCGACAGAGGCGCGAGCGAAATAGCGACGCGTTTCCGTCTTGACGAAAGCATGGCGGATATTCTCACCGGAATTATTCTTTTCTTTATTATCGGTTCGGAGTTCTTTATCAACTACAAGATAAATTTCCGCTCAAAGAAAAACGGGGAGGTAAGTAAGTAATGACGAAATTCGTTAGCTTCTTCACACAGGCTGTAATCATAGGCATGCCGCTGCTGTACGGTTCGGTCGGCGAAATGATAATCGAAAAATCGGGCAACCTCAACCTCGGTATCCCCGGCATAATGTATGTCGGCGGTATTTCGGGTATTCTCGGCGGATACTTCTTTGAAACCTACGGCGACACGTCAAATACGTTTCTGTGTATTCTCATTCCGTTTTTATGTTCAATAGCGGGTTCGGTGTTGATGTCGCTTATCTACAGCTTTCTTACCGTTACGCTCCGCGCAAATCAGAACGTTACGGGACTTGTGCTTACAACTTTCGGTATGGGTATCGGCAGCTTTATCGGCGGCTCGCTTTCAAGCATCCTCGGCACGGGTACAACCGTTTCGCTTAACATAATCGGCTCGTGTTTCAAAAAGTCGCTGCCGTTTGCCGATAAGCTCGGTCTTTTCGGAAAAGCAATTTTTTCGTACGGCTTCATGACATATCTTGCGATTGCGGTCGCGCTTGTCGCAGGCTACATGCTGAGAAAAACACGCGTCGGTCTCAATCTTAAAGCTGTCGGTGAAAATCCCGCAACCGCAGACGCGGCAGGCATCAATGTCACAAGATACAAATACGGCGCAACGTGCATCGGCGGTGCCATAGCGGGACTCGGCGGACTGTATTATGTTATGGAGTTTATCGGCGGCACGTGGTCGAACGCAGGCTTCGGCGACAGAGGATGGCTTGCCATTGCGCTTGTTATTTTCGCCGTTTGGAAACCCGACCTCGGAATTCTCGGTTCGATATTCTTCGGCGGACTCTATATAGTTTACATGTTCATCGGCGGTCTGCCGCGTTCGTCGCAGGAGATATTCAAAATGCTCCCGTATGTCGTAACCATACTGGTTCTCATTCTGATAAGCGTCCGCAAAAAACGCGAAAATCAACCCCCCGCCAGCCTCGGTGTCTCGTACTTCCGCGAGGAACGGTAAAGATAAAATCAAAAAGTCAAACTCAAATAAAAAAACGTCGGTTTTGCGCCGGCGTTTTTTCGGTGTATGCGTTTTATTTTATAACGGCTGATTTGCAAGTGTCATCGGCGAACCCGTAAACTCAAACTTAAGCGCGTCAAAAAAATCAACGTCCGCAGGTTCATGCGTTGCAAGGATTACCGTTTTGCCGTCGGTTTCGCGCTTTACAAGTTCACGCACCGTGTCAGCCGTAGACTTGTCGAGTTCTCTGAACGGTTCGTCAAAAAAGTATATATCGCCGCCGTACAAAAGCGCACGCACGACCGCAAGCCGCCGCTTCATTCCGCCCGAAAGGTCGGAAACAGGTGTGTCTGCATCTGAAAGAAGTCCCGCCGCCGCAAGAAGCTCTTTCGCACGGTCACGGTCGGGATGAAAGCACAGCAGATTGTTAAGTGCGCTTATCTGCGGGATAAGTCTGTTTTCCTGGAAAACATACGAAAGACGTTTGCCGTTTGTGCCGGTTATTTCACCGCCGTCCGCAGCTTCCAGTCCCGCAATGCACCGCATCAGCGTTGTTTTTCCGATGCCGGAGCGTCCGGTAAAAACGGCATTTGCTCCTTCGGGGATAAAAAGAGACAAATTGTTAAAAACAGTCTTTTCGCCGTAGCGTTTCGTAAGATTTTTTACTTCAATCATTTTTCTTTTTCTCTCCGCCGATAAATTTTGTTATGGAGATTTTTATAAGTTTTTCAAGCAGTACACTGAGCAGTATTACCGTTGCCGTCCATGCGAACAGCGACGGTGTTTCAAGATAAATTTTTGCGTTGTAAATTCCCTGACCGATAGATTCGCTCGGTGTACATATGATTTCGGCTGCGATGCACGCTTTCCACGAAAGACCCATGGACGTCGTAGCCGCCGCCGCAAAATACGGCTTAATTGCGGGGATATAAATGTACCGTACAAGATTTTTTTTCTTTACATTGAAAAAGTGCGCCGCTTCAAGCAGCTTTGCGTCGGGTGCGGAAATGCCCTCGGTGATATTGCCCCAAACGATAGGCAGGCTTATAAGAAATCCCGTGAAGGACGGTACTTTTTTTGACGACATTATAACGAGCGCGGCGATTATGAATGAAGCGACGGGAGTCGCCTTTACAATGTGCAGCACAGGCGAAAAAAACGTTTTCAGCGGTTTGAAGATTGAAGTCAGAACGGCAAGCAGCACGCCGCCTGACATGCCGGTAAACCAACCCGCAATTACGCGTAAAAGCGATTTGCCGCAGGCAGCGTAAAAGCTGCCCGTTTGCATAAGCTGTACGAGCGCTCTAATTGTTTCGGCGGGAGAGGGCAAAAGCAGACTCATCCCGTTGCGTTTTGCCGCAGCCGAGAGAGCCTGCCAAAGCATCACCCATAAGAGAACCGTAACCGTCGTTGATAACGCTCCTGCGGTTTTTTGTTCGGGTGTTTTGTTCATACTTTATTTTGCGTCCGCAGATGCGCTTGCTCCGTAATAATAAAAGTCTGCTGACGGCAACGCACCGCCTACCGATGAGGGTGCGGTATCATACAGCACTTTCAGATATGCCGAAACGTTTGTCTGCATTTCATCGCCCGTCATGAACGTGAGGTTGCAGTTGGGGAGTGCCTGTTTTGCAATCGCGGCTTTTGCAACAATGCCGTGTTTTTCGATAAGTTCTGCGGCTTCATCAATATTATTGAGCGCATATTCGACGGATTCTTTATAGTCTGCAAGGAACTGCGCGACTGCACCGGGGTTCTGCTGAGCAAATTCGGCTCTTACCGCGACTGCGCCCATGGTAAGCTCGCCGCCGCCGAGTGACTTCCATTCCTTCGTGAGGTCGAGAACGGTGCTAAAGCCTTTGTCGGCAAGCTTCATCTGAGTAACAAACGGCTCGGGAAGAAGAATAACGCTGTAATCACCCGCCGAAGCCTTTGTTATGACCTCTGCATGTTCGGAGGCATACTCTACGGTGACATCCGTGCCGACGGTGAGTCCGTTCTTAGAGAGAATATGACCCAGAACATACTCGGTTGTTGTGCCCTGACCCGCCGAAAGAACGGTTTTACCCTTGAGATCGGCTACCGTCTTAATGCTTGCATCGCTTGACATGATATAGAGCGTGCCGAGTGTGTTCACGGCGAGGAGCTTTACTTTTCCCTCCGTCTTTTGGTTAAGCACCGCGCAGACATTCACGGGCAGAGCCGCGATGTCGATATCTCCGGAGATGAGCGAAGCCTTAAAAACGTCGGGAGAGCTTTCGAGGGATACGGTGTATTCAGCCTTGGACGTACCCGCTTCGTTTTTTTCGAGCAGGTATGCCGCGCCCATTCCCGTGGGTCCTTTAAGAAATCCCGCTTTGATTTTCTGCCTGTCGGCAGGCATCTCGACCTCGGTCGCGGATGTCAGTGTCGTTTCTTCGGTCGTGGACAGAGACGATGTGTCCGTAGTATTGTTGCCGCCCGTTGCGCAGGAGACAAAAATAAGTGCGAGTGCCGCTATCAGCGAAATAACGGCGATGAGTTTGCGATTTTTCATTTCTATTCGTTTCCTTTCGGTAATAAAATACGTATGTTCTTCCCGCAGCGTTCTATTTTGCCGTCGGATATCAGTTCATCAAATGCATTGTACAGAGAAGTTCGCCCGAGCGACAAGACTCTGCTCAGCTCCGACACGGACATCGGCAGCACCGTGCAGCCGTTTTCGTCGATGCTTAAGGACTGCAAAAAGCTGAAAAGCCTTGCCGCCGGAGAGGGGGAAGTCAGATTTGATATTTTTTTGTTCAGGTAGTGTATCTTTTGAGAGAGAATAACGATATAATTGTTTGCAACGGTCGGGTACTTTACGAATATTTTTTCAAGATTTTCTTTTGGCAGAAAACACACTCTGCAGTTCGTGCGCGCGGATACCGTATTTATAAAACCGTTATCCTCATAAAACATTGCAGCCATTCCGAAAACACAGCCGACCGACAGAATGCTCAAAAAGAGAAGTCCCTTGTCCGTTTGCTTGTACACATCCGCTTCGCCTTTCGCAATTATCGCAAGCGAACGGGTGTAAGATGACGGAGTGAAAATCACATCGTGTTTTTTGTACGAAACGACGGTCATTGCCCCGGAATTTATTATTTCGTCGAGCTGACAATCCGAAAGTCCCGAAAACAGAGCACATTTTTTTACAGCATCGGCATCGGATTTTTTCAAGGGTACAACCTCCGTAAAAACAGCTTGATTTTGTTCGTGCGTGAACATAATAGCAGATGTAATGACTTTTGTCAATAGCGGCTGCGAAAGTTTTCCGTGTTCGGCGGTTTTGTTCCCCTGAAAATTTCGGGGCAAATACCGTAAAAATTTTTGTATTCGGCGAAAAACCGAAGCGGCTTTTCTGTTTTGTGCGTAAAAAACAAAATTCTCCTCATTTTCCTGTGCATTGTGCTTGATATTTATAAGAAATTATGTTACCATGTTACTGATTTTATAGATTGAATGCGAAAAATGCCTGCGGGGAGGTGCTTTTTTGTCGCATCTTAAAAGGAAGCTTATTGCCTTGCTGATAATCGCCTCAATGGCGGCAGGGTTGGCGGGATGCACCGTAAAAGCGTCCCGCGCTGCGTCGTTTTCCGTAAAAAACAGCGAGCTTTATGTCGGCTCCGGCGCGACTTCGCTGCATACCATGTCTGCCGTTCCCGAGAATACCGTTTCTTCTTCGGGATTTACCTCAATGTCTTTTGAGCCGTCCTCTGCGGCGGTTTGCATTACCGAGCTTACCGAGGGGAACGTTTGGTCGGTACTTCCGCTTTTTGAGAACGGTGCGGCATCGGCTTTTGATGTTGTACTGCGCAATTCCGACGGGGTATACCGTCTTAATTCGCAGGATAATTCGGTCGCTTTCGGTTCTTATGAGTACGAAATCAAAGAAAACGGAGTTTCCGTCGAATATTTGATAGCCGACCGTGTCGAAAATTCTTCGGTGTCCGTCTCTGCCGTCAGGGACGGCGCGGCACTGAAAATAACGGTTGAATATGTTTTGACCGACGGTGATTTGCGTGTTTCGGTTGACTGTTCCGACATTGAGCTTTCGCCTGATACCGTGCTCCAAAGCATTTCGCTTATGCCGTATTTCGGCGCGGCGGGCGGTGACGTGACCGCGTGGGAAGCGGTACTCGGAAAGGATATGCTCGCATCGGCGCAGGCGAATGCGGGGATGGCAGCCGTTACGGAAGCATCGGCAGAATCGGCAGAGACTGCAGAAAACGGGACGCAAAACGGTGAAGCGGAGAACGGCGGCGGTGAGGAAACGGAGACTCAGTCGGCGGAAAGCGAAGACGGGAGCCGTGATTTTCTTCTCGTTCCCGACGGGTGCGGCGCGGTAATGTATACCGACACGGCTGACGAAAACACCGCCGAGCTTTCGTTTGATGTCTACGGCGAGGGCGATGACGCCGCGGCAATACCCGTTTTCGGAATCAAAAAAGGCAGCGGCGCATTTGTTGCGATAATAGACGACGGCGCGGCGATTGCCGAAATCAAAGCGCGCAGAGCGGAAAACGACCCGTTTGAAGCGGCTGCGGTTTATCCCTCCTTTACAGTAACGGAGTACTCGGAGGAAGGCGGACGGTATCTTTATGCACAGCCGTATGACGGAGTGATATCCGTTTGCTACCGATTTATGTCAGGCAGTGAAGCCAACTATATAAGCATGGCTGCCGTTTGCCGCGAGGAGCTGATCCGCAACGGTACTCTTTCGTCAAAAACGGTCGGTTCCGATGAATATCCGCTTAATGTTTCCGTGACGGTAAGTGTTGACGGTACGTCAAAGCGCACGGTGTCAACGTTTGAGGACGTTGAAGATTTGCTGCTTCTTCTCAAGTCAAAAGGTGTCGAAAATGTCGAAGTAATACTCAACGGCATGTTTTCGGGCGGACTTGTTACCGACGGTGACGGAGAACTGCGTGTGCTTCGATCTGCGGGCGGGACAAGCGGTCTGCAAAAGCTGTGCGATTATGCCGACATGCAAAAGTTTAAGGTGTACGCAGGTGTCACGCTTACTAAGTCGGGCGGAGTAAAAAGCGGAAGAGCCGCGACGGCACTGACGGGAAAAGAGCTTTCTTCTGCAGTCAAAAACATGCTTGCGCCCGATATCGGAGAAGCTTTCTACCAGGCAAAGCTCATTTCTTCTTCGGACATAGAAAAGAAAACGGTTACTCTTATGAGCAATGCCGAGCGTCTTCCCGTCGCGGGACTTTGTATTCTCGACGGCGATTTGGGCACATATTCGGATGCGTCGGGCGGGGAGAGCAGCGATGCCGTTTCGCATAAAATCGCAAAAAACGTTTCGGCTTTTTCAACGCGAAAAGAACTTGCCGTCAGCGGCATAAGCTTTAATATGATAAAAAATGCATCTCTTGTCACCGACGTGCCGCTTGTTACGTCGAAAACGCAAAGCGATGCTTACAGAGCGGTGCCGCTTATCCCTGCGGTGCTGCATTCAACGGTGCGCTACGCGGGTACCCCGGTAAACTCCGGCACGGCGGCGCAGCTTAATTTGCTTAAGTGTGTCGAATACGGCGCACAGCCGCAGTATTTGTGGGTTTTTGACGAATCGTCACATTACTTCTGCGCGCAGACTTTTAACGAAGCCGTAGACTTTGTGCTTCGTGCGTCCGACGAATTGGGTGACCTGAGCAGCTGCCGCATCACGGAGCACGGCGAAATTGAGGACGGCGTTTTCTTTACGGGATATGACAACGGTGCATTTGTATACGTGAATTACAACAACTATTCGGTAAACATCGGCGATATTGCCGTACTGCCGTATGACTACATAAGAATAAACTGATACAGTAACGGAGGACATCTATGGCAACGGAATATGATGCATTTACGGGGGGCGTCGACATCGGCGGTCTGCGCACACGAAAAGACATTAAGGTAATGCTTTGCTATGTCCTTTCGGTGCTCGATGCACCCATATCGAAAAAAGCTCTTAACGAAGCACTTCTTTCTACGGAGCTTGTGAACTTTTTTGAAGTCAACGAAGCGTTGTCGGTACTGGCTTCAAACGGCATGGTCATTGAGGAAAAAGGCGAGGGCGATACGTATTTCAGTATTTCGGAGGAGGGACGGTCGGTAGGCTCAAAGCTCGAAACCGATGTTCCGCTTTATGTCCGTGACAAGGTCGTTAAAGCCACGGTCAGTTATGCGGCAAAGGAAAAACGGGAAAGATATACCCATGCCGACATCGAAATGCTCGACAGAGGATGTCAGGCGGTGCTGAGTCTGACCGACGGCGATACACTGATGATGAAAACGGTTTTGTATACAGCCGATTTGCTTCAGGCTAAAGCGGTCTGCGAATCGTTTTCCGAGAACCCCGAAAAGCTGTACACGGCAATAATTGATGCCGTCACTCACTGAGGAGAGTCTATGTACGAATACACACTTAACCTTGACCGCATGGAGCAGGCGATAGGACTGTTCGGAAATTTTGACGAAAATATACGCATTATCGAAAAGGAATACGGAGTGACAGTCGTCAATCGCGGCGATTCGCTGAAAATCTGCGGCGAACCCGACAAAACCGCATTGGCGGCAAAGGCTGCAGAGGGTCTTATAATGCTTCTCAACAAAGGCGAGGAGCTGAACGAACAAAATGTGCGGTACTGCATTTCGCTTGTAAATGACGGCGCGGATGACAGGATATCGGCTCTTGCTTCGGACTGTATCTGCATCACGATGAGCGGCAAACCCGTAAAGCCGAAAACTCTCGGTCAAAAAAAATATATAGATATGATAAACGGCAATACCGTTGTTTTCGGGGTGGGTCCCGCCGGTACCGGAAAAACGTATCTCGCGGTAGCGATGGCGGTAAAAGCGTTCAGGGCAAAAGAAGTTTCGCGAATCATACTGACGCGCCCCGCGGTTGAAGCCGGCGAAAAGCTCGGTTTTCTGCCCGGTGACCTGCAGCAGAAAGTAGACCCTTACCTGCGCCCTCTTTATGATGCGCTGTTCGAAATGCTGGGTGCGGAAAATTTTCAGAAGTGCCACGAAAAGGGTACGATTGAGGTCGCGCCGCTTGCTTATATGCGCGGGCGCACGCTTGACGGCAGTTTTATAATTCTTGACGAAGCGCAAAATACAACTCCCGAGCAGATGAAGATGTTTCTTACCCGTCTCGGATTTAATTCGAAGATAGTCGTAACGGGCGACGTGACGCAGATAGATCTGCCCGACGGTAAAAAATCGGGTCTTAAAGAGGCAATTAAAATTTTGAAAGATATTCCCGATATTGCCACCGTACGTTTTACCGAAAAGGACGTTGTCCGTCACCGCCTCGTGCAGGATATTATCAAGGCATACGAAAAATACGGTGAAAAAAATGACAGGAATAAAAAATGACAGCCGTTTTATACGGAAAGAGGAAACAGCATATGACAGATAAAATTAAAGTAATAATCACAAACGACCAAAACACGGTCAAGGTTCCGTCGGGTACGCGTCTTCTCGTCAGGCGGTGCTGTCATGCGGTTTTGCTGCTCGAAAAGTTCAGCGGTTCGGCGGAAATAAGCGTTCGCTTTGTCGACAATGCTCAGATAAAGGAGCTTAATGCGCAGTACCGCAATATTGACGCGGAGACGGACGTTCTGTCGTTTCCGCTCGGCGAAAACGGCAAATATGACATAAATCCCGCAAGCGGCGCGTATATGCTCGGAGATATTGTAATTTCCATGCAGAAGGCAATGGAGCAGGCAAGCGAGTTCGGTCATTCGCTTGAGCGTGAAACGGCGTTTTTAACGGTGCATTCCATGCTTCATCTTCTCGGTTACGATCACGTAAACGGCGGACTTGAGGCTGTGCACATGCGCGAAAAGGAAGAAACCGTTCTGACCCAGCTCGGTCTTAAAAGAAACGGCAGCTATTATCTTGACGAGGAATAAAATATGCGGAATCAGGAATCAAAAACAGCGTTTATCGCAATAGTAGGCTGTCCGAATGTAGGCAAATCCTCAATACTCAACAAGCTTTTGGGGGAGAAGGTTGCGATTGTTTCACCTAAGCCGCAGACAACCAGAACGCGCATAATGGGTGTTCTTACAGACGGTGCGGTGCAGCTCGTGTTTACGGATACCCCGGGTTATCATAAGCCGAAAAACAAGCTCGGCGAAAGCATGCTTCGCGCCGTAGGCGAGGGGATAAACGATGTTGATGCATGCCTTTTCGTTGTCGAACCGGACGGCGAAATAAAAGATGCCGAGCTGACGCTGATTAAAAAAATTAAAAAGGCATCCCTTCCCGCAATTCTTGCGATAAATAAGATTGACACCGTTGAAAACAAGGAGTTGCTGCTTGCGCGCATTTCCGAATTTGCCGCGCTGTATGATTTCACGGCAATAGTTCCCGTGTCGGCGCATGACGGCAGCGGACTCGGTGAGCTGCTCGACGAATTGAAGTCGCTTGCTTTTCCGTCCGAGCATCTTTTCCCTGACGATACGCTGACCGACCAACCCGAAAAGGTGATTGCGGCGGAATATATACGCGAAAAAATATTAAGATATATTGACAAGGAAGTCCCGCACGGCATTGCCGTCGCAACGGAAAGCTTCAAGGAGCGGCCCGACAGCGATATTCTCGATATTGAGGCTACAATCTACTGCGAAAAAGAGAGCCATAAGGGAATCGTTATAGGCAAGGGCGGCGAAATGCTCAAGCGGATTTCAACCTCGGCGCGAAAAGAGCTTGAAAGATTTTTCGGCTGCCGCGTTAACCTCAAGTGTTGGGTAAAGGTTAAGGAAGACTGGCGCAACCGTGAGGGACTTATTCATAATTTCGGTCTGGACTGATGGAACGTTTTACGGTTGACGGTGTCGTTGTAAAATCCTCGGTGACGGGTGAAGCCGATGTTATAGTTTGGATACTTACCCGCGACAGAGGGGTTATCCGAGCGTTTGTAAAGGGCGCGCGAAGCACAAAAAGCCGCCTTCACGGCGCGGTATCGCAATTTTCATACGGCAGCTTTACCTTTTTTGAAAACAAAGATGTGTATACTGTTTCGGATGCGGCTGTTTCGGATAGCTTTTATGAATTGCGTACAGACCTTGTCGGGTTGACGCTTGCGCAGTATTTTTGTGAGGTTATCCTTAAATGTGTCGTGGAAAACAACTCGGAGGATGAGCTTTTGCGGCTTTTTCTGAACTGCATTTATTTTCTTTGCGGCAATAAAAAGCCGTACGCGCAGATAAAATCCGTGTTTGAGCTGCGCTTTGCATGTATCGGGGGATATGCTCCGATGCTTGTCGGGTGCGACGAATGCGGCGAGTACGAAACGGAACAGATGTATTTCGACTGCACTTCGGGTAAGCTGCTGTGCGGTGAGTGCGGAAAAAACGCGGCGTTTCCGTCTGTTTCGGCGGCGGGGGTGTCTGTCATGCGGCATATTGTTTATTCGAAGTTTGCGTCTGTTTTTTCATTTTCCGCCGAACAGAGTGTTTTGCAGAACGTGTCGCGTTTAACGCAGGTGTATCTGCAGAATTGTTTTCGCCGGAGTTTTAGGGTTCTCGGTTATCTTACGGATATCGGATTCGGAGCGTCCGAAACGCAAATGTAAAAAGGAGTTTTTAACGCGGTGACAAAGCAACAGAAGAGTATACTTCGCGCGGTGCGCGAAAATGACGGACACTATACCGTCGAAGAAATTATCGGGTTTGCAAAAAAAGAGTGTCCCGGCATTGCCGTAGCCACCGTATACAACAACCTGAACGCGCTTGTCGAGTCTCACGAAATCAAGCGCATCTCGCGTGTGGGCAAACCCGATGTGTACGATAAAAGCACCCGTCCGCACGAACACCTGATTTGCACCTGCTGCGGGCGTATATTTGACCTTGAATTATTGTCGGTGCGAGCTGCGCTTGCCGACTGTCTCGGTTACGAGCCTGAGGATTACGAACTGACGGTTCGTGCAAAATGCGAGGAGTGCCTCGCGTCTGAAAAAAAACAGCTGACGGACTGAGATTGTCGCACAAATAACGGTGCGTCGGCTCAATTGCTGATGAGGGCATGCATTTCGCAGGTGTTTTACGTTTTTTCGGTAATCGGAAAAACATAAAACGTAATTTGAGAAAAAAGCAGCGTCTTTTTGTCCGAAAACACTTGCTTTTTTGCTTGCATTTTTGTATAATACCCTTACTATGTTTATACGGAGGACAGTTTAATGTTTTTTAATTTACTTGACGCAGGCGGAGACTCAAACGCAACCGGCGGCACAGGTCAGTTTTCGATGATCATCATGCTTGTAGCTATGGTCGCGGTGATGTACTTTGTGATGATAAGACCTCAGAAGAAGAAACAGGCAGAGGAACAGAAGCTTCGCGATTCCATTCAGATAGGCGATGACGTTACCACTATCGGCGGAATCAGCGGCAGAATCGTTACGGTTAAAGAAGATTCGGTTGTTATCGAAACAGGCGCAGACAGAACAAAGGTCAAGTTTATGCGCTGGGCTATTCAGACGAACGACACCGCGAATGCGCGTATGGCTGAGGAAAAAGCTGCGCTTGAAGCGGCAAAAAATGCCGAAAAGGAAGAAAAGAAAGCAGGCAAGAAGCGTTCAAAAAAGAACGACGCCGAATAATTTTTCAATATTACAGGATAACGGTACATTCCCGCGCGGAGTGTGCCGTTTTTATTTTTCCGCTGTTCTGTTTGCTGTTTCTTTATCATATGAATTTACGGGACAAACAAAATGAAGGGAGGTTTTTGCCAAGTGAAAGGAAAAAAGAGGACACCGCTTGCAGCAGCACTCATCAACATGTCACTGTCGCTGTTTCTGTTTGCGTCATCGGTGTTTTTGCTTGCTTTTGTGATGACCGAAAACGATATCGCGCCGACTGCCTACAGGACGGCATACATTGCAATTTGCGGTTTGACTTCGCTCGTGCTGTCGTTTATGAACGGCAAGCTTGTAAAAATAAAGCCGCTCGCCGCGCTTGCCGTTTCTTTTTTCGTGTCTGTTTGCTTCGGAGTGCTGCCTGTGCTTGCATTTTGCGGCACCGAGCTCGGTCTGTCCGTGCTTATTCTTCCGGCGGCTTGCCTTGGCGGCACGGTTATCGGAGCTGCCGCAGGCAGAAAAATATAAAAGAGGACTGTACATATGAAAAGACTGATGTTTTATTCAAAAAGGAAGCTGCCGGACATGGCAAAAAGTCGGGATATTATACGTGAAAACGGTGTGATGATTTTTCTGTGCACAATGTTTTTGTGCGGCTTGGTGACGGGTATATCGGTCTATTTCGGTGCGGAAAGGGAGCGTGAGCTTATAACGCTTTTTGTGCAAAGATACATTTCCCGTTCGGCTGTGCAGCTGTTTCTTTACGAAATTGTTTTGAATTCCGCCGCGCTGTTTTTTGCGGCACTGTCGGGCATAAGCGCGGTGGGACTTCCGTTCGTTTCCGCCGTGCCGTTTGTGAGGGGAGTGCTGAACGGCATTACGGCGGCATATCTCGTTGCCGATTTTTCGGCTGTGGGGTACGGTCGGTATGCCGTTATGAACGTGCCGGGTGAGTGTTTGTGTGTGCTTTCTATGTTATACCTTTGCGATATGTGTGCTTCGGATTCGGTCAGGGTATTTAAATTGCTGTTTACGGAAAGAGGAGAACGCCCGAACGGTGCCCGGTATATTGCCGTTTGCGGCATATGCGCTGTTGTCGGTGTGCTGTCCTGTGCGGTCAATCTGTTAATGCGGCTCATTTTCGGCGGAATTTTTGTCCTTGACTGAAGCAATTAAAAAAACACACCTGCGGCTGTCCGTTCGGTGTGTTTTCTTAATAAAGGCGTTTTTTTCGGTGAGGGCAGTGCCGCTCAGAGTTCTTTGTTTGTTATTATAAATGTGTATCTTTCCTGTTTTGTTGCGCCGCCGTGTCCGTCAAGATATCCGCCGTGGTCGGTGGTAATGATTATCAGCCAGTCTTCGGAGTCATAAGTCGGTCTGTTTTTGATTTGTTCAAGAATGTCGTAAGCGTATTCGTCGTTTTTCTCGAACCCCGCAGCATATCCGAAGTTGTCGGGAGTGAAGTTTGTCTGATGCCCTGCGTGGTCGCACTGCTCGAATATGCAGAACAGAAAGTCGCTGCAGTCCGCAGAAGATATATCCTCTTTAATGTTCTTAAACGTACCGTTATCATCGACTGCGTCAATATAGGACGCGTTTATGCCGTTTGTTTCGGCATACTGCTTTTCGGGATAGTATGTGCAGTTTTCGTTGTTGAAATGACCGTTCCACGACACGCAGAATTTCGTTGAATCAACGATTCCGTCTTCAATAAGAGTTAAAAACAGCGACTTGTATTCAAGCGACTTCGGAATATAGTTTTGGTCGATGCCGTGGCTGTCCGCCCAGCAGCCTGTCAGAATGGAGCACCAGCCGGGAGCCGTTGAAGTTTTCTGCGTGTTTTCGGCAGGCCATTGAACACCGCCGCAATATCCGAGATAAGCATGACCGCCGGAGGACATTATTTCATTTATCGCACTTTTCTTATGCTCCGTATATTCTGAAACGATATCGGCGCGGGTACCGTCAAAGCCTATCACGATGCATTTTTTCGCTGTCTTTCCGTCTGTAAGAGGCGACGCGAAATGCGAAGTGACAATATTGTATATTTCCGTTTGTGCAACAGCCGTCTCGAACTCATTTTCGAATATTTCCGTCGCAGCTACGGCTGCGTTGTATTTTTCCTCCGTGTCGGTCGTTTTCAGCGGCAGCGCGCAGACGGTACCTCCCGCAAGCATTACAACAGCCGCAGCGGCAGCCGTTACTTTTGATACGGCTTTTTTCGATTCTTTCTCCGACAAAAACGCAAACAGCCAAATCACCGCATATACGGCAAAATAAATGATGAAAGATATTGCCGTTGCTTTTCCGCCGTCTGTAACGGAGCTGCCCAAAGGCATCGAGATACCCCACAGCAACCCGTTCGGAACAAGAAAACCGATGACTGCAGCAAGGATTCGCCATATCACCTTTTTGTTCTTTAATACCGCCGCAAACATTGCAGCCGAGGCAGCCGAAAGGATAACATCGGGAATGACCATGTACGGAATGTCATTCCACTTGTACCGCGCGTCACGGTAAACAAATGAAAACACGGCAAAAACCGCAAATAGAATTAACAGTATATAATATCGTCCGAGTTTTTTGTTTTTCATAATAATTTCCTCCGAGAACGGTTAATGTAACTATTATACATTGATTTTGAAAATAGTCAACCGATTTTTATGTAAATTTCCGAAAATAATGCGGTTTTATCAATCACAAAAAGGCACGACCGCTTTTTCGGCGGTCATGCCCTCGGTGTCTCGGAGTTTTTTGCGGAAATTCGTTAAAAAGCTTTATGCCTCGCAGAGAACATAAGCAGAATCGGCTACGGTCGCAAGAGTGTAAACGTCGCCGTCTTTGACGTGTTCGACATCGCACGCAAGCTCCTTGCCGTTACATGTTACTTTCATTCCGCCTGTCCACGGACAGAGGACTTTGAGTGTGCGTCCTTTTTCGCTGACGACCGTAACGGGAGATATTTTTCCGTCTTTTACGCTGCCGCTGACGAGAAATGCGCCGTCTGCTCTGAGATTTTCAAACGAAGCCTCGGTGCTTTTGTTCCACACGGGGAATATACGAATGTAATCTTCGTGACTTTGCATAAACATGTTGTTTACGGTCGAAGGAACGGTACTTGCGCATTCCAGACCGCCGCCGCCGTAATATACAAAGAGGTTGTCAAAGCCGTGAACGCGAAGCTCTCTGTTGAGTTTTTTAAGCAGATCGTCGGGGTCGTGACCCAGAAAGCAAGCTGCGGTAAAGAAAGTCGGGAAAGCGTTATAGTCCTCCCACCGTGCCATTTCGTCGACCGTGTCTCTTGCAATCTGCAGCAGCTCGCCGTCGGATGACAGACCGATGCCGCGCGCAGGGTAAATATGCTGTATGCCGAGTGAGTTGCCGCTGCACCAGTCCATGCCTTTTTCGGTGTATCTGAACACCTTTTTGCCGTTTCGTATCTGCGTGGGGTATTCGCTTAAATTATCGAGTATATGCTGCCATTTTGCGCGTCTGTCTTCGTCCTCGCCGAGAAACTCGCTCATATTCAGCAGACCTTTCATCAGCATGCGGACAAGTCCCAGCGACAGAAGGGAATTGAAATCGTCGGAGAAATCGGTTGAGGTGTTTTTCCATGGCTCGTGACGTCCCGCGAGATATCCGTTTTCATGTATGCAGTCGTTTTCGACAACGTATCTCTTTCCGTCCCACTTGAGATAATCCTCCCAGAAATCCGCAGCCTCTTTGCAGTAAGGATAGGCTTTTGTCTGCACGTATTCGGTATCGTAGGTCGAGTAAAAACGCATTATCATGTTTACGGCTGCATAAGCCGCGTTTGTTTTCTGTCCCCAAAACGGAGTCTGCCTTTCGGGCGTACCGTCCTTGCGGAACATGGCTTCGCTTTCGTGTCCCATGGGACCTATGCCGACTATGCTGTAAATGCCGCGGCACCCGAGAAGCTCACGTGCGTTTTGACGGGACTTCGGCATGTATTCAAGCAGCGGTCGGTCATACGGCTCCGCCAGTTCGACATGGTTTGACGAAAACACTCCCCACCACGCTGCCTCAAAATTGTAGTTGAGATGGAAGTCGCTGCCCCAGTTTGCATGCTCCGTGGTTATAAACGGCCCGAAAATTCCGGGCGCAAAGCGATCCTTTTTTGCCGAACATGCCATTATGTATTGCGACCCGTACCAAAATCTTTCGATGTTCGGCTCTGAGGGAATGCTTATGCTCGATTTGCTCCAAAAGCTTTTCCAAAAAGCGAGATGAGCCGCCCGCGCCTTTGTTAAATCAATTTTTCTGCCGCGCAGATTCGGGTCATCGTAATTCGTGAACACCGTGATAACGAATGTTGCACTGTCGCCCTCTTTAACGTCAAAACACAGCTCGCCGCCGTCGGCGCGTGTCATATCCGCATCGCAGTACGTCTTAAACGTATATTCGTCGCGGTCAAAGGCTTTTGAAATATGCGCGTGCGTATCGGTGGTTTTGCGTGTGATTTTACACTTATCGAAATCCTGCGCATAAAGATCCGCACGGACAAAGGTACTGCCTTTTTCACATGTGAGTTTGATAATTATCGCATTTTCTTCATACGGCACATAGCTGTCAAGGCGTACCGTGCACTCATCGGTTGTCAGTTTGACTTCAAGATCGGCGGTTGTCAGTGCTTCGTGCGCAGAAAAAGCCGCCCCGTCGATTCCGCAGCCGAGCGAAAGGGCAAACGCGGCAACGGTTTTTACGCCGCCGCCGAACTGATTGGGATATGCGCACCACATGTCGTTTTTGCCGATAAAGCCTTTAAGCAAGCCGTCATGAACACCGAAAGTAAGTCCGATGTCGCCGTTGCCGGTGAGAGGTCCGTCGGGTTCTCCCTTCGTCGGTGTCGCTTTGGGAATTTCGGTAAAAATACCGTCAAAGCGTGAGGTTATTGTATCGCTGAACATAGTGTTCCTCCGTTAAATATGTATTAAATTTTTCAGACTTCGCCTTGTTTTTCACAGTTAGAAAAAACCGAGAACGGCAAAAAGAAAGGCGGCATAACACCGCCGTTTCTTTGCAGAAAAAGTTACTTCTTACAGAAAAAGTTAGTTCTTGTCGTTTTCCGCTCTGATGTTTTTTACGAGATCCTTGATCGTCTGGATGATAGACT
>CAVFAD010000041.1:0-17235 GCA_963620305.1 Bacteroidaceae bacterium
GGCGTTGAAATTTCTCCGAATGCGGACGGCGTTTACACCGTTCCCGCAGGCGAAAACCTTGCGGTAGTTACGGTAGTGGGCGCGGTTGAGGACAGCGACGGCACAAAGCTCTCGTTCTGGGAGATGATAGTGCGCTTCTTCAAGAAGATTTTCTCCGCCATCGCAGGACTTTTCGGCGGCAGCAGCGGCTCTAAAAGCTGAATAATCTTTTAACGCAAAAAACTCAGCGCAATAAAACAGAAACGGACGTAAGGATAAACCCTGCGTCCGTTTTTTTGATATAAAATGCGATTCCCGATTTTTAACGCGATTTTGCGCTTGTTGCGGTCAGTCGGTAAAATTGAACATGTCTTTATTGCGTTCCATAAAGATTTCGTAAATTTTATCGACGAGAGACTGATCCTCTATTCCTGCGTACGTGTCCTCATCGGAGTCCAACTCTTCAATCACTTCAAGAATAACGGCATAGCCGTCGCCCTCGTCATCCTCGTCTTCCGATGCGGGATAAAGCACCACGTATGTCGCGCCCTCGTACTCAATTTCGTCAAGCACCTCAAAGTTTTCGACGTTGCCGTCTTCGTCCGTGAGTGCGATGATTTCAACCTGCTCCTCATCGGGGATGTTGTTTTTGCTGCTCATTTTTGGTTCTCCTTTTTTTTGTTTGTTTGGTGAAATTGTTGTCAATATGCAAAATATCCGTGGCTGTTTAGCCGACGGCATATATCGCAAGCGGCAGTTTTTCGAGTCCCACCGCTCCGCGCAGGATAAGTCTCGCGTCGCCTACCGTAACATTGCCGTCTTTATTTGCATCGGCAGCCGCAAGCGGCTTTGAAGCCAGTTGTATAAGACCCACCGACTGGCGCAGCGCGTAGCGGGCGTCCTTGACGGTTACTTCGCCGTCGCCGTCGATATCGCCGCGCTGATAGTACGGTACGATGTAGACCGTGAATATCTCGGAGAATTTGCCGTACGTCACGACAACATCCTGCCCGACCTTTTCGGTGTTCAGCGGTTCTATTTCGCTTATCTCGTAATCCGTAATTTCTTTTACGGAGCCGTCGCTGTATTCAACCTCGACCTTAAGTGCGCTAAGGTCGATTTCTTCGCCGAGTATGAACGTAAGCACCTGCGGCAGCGTCAGCTTCAGACGTTTTTCTTCAAGCGGATATGCAGTAAAATCGAACGTCTGCTTCATTGTGATGCCGTTTGCCGTATAACTTACGGTCACGGTGTTGCCCGAGCCGTAGTGCAGCGGCAGGCTGCACGCTACGTCGCAGTCCGATGCCGTCAGAGTTTCTTTTTCTCCGTTGTCATACGTCGCTGTGAGCGTCAACCCGTCGAGTGACGGAATTTTGTCGAGATGATAGACGGTAAGACTTTTCGGACTTGCTGCAATTTCAAGTGATGTAAGCTTTCTTCTGCGCACATTTATGTTAAATTCGACACAGGGATAGTATTTCGGATCTCGGTACTGTATTTTGACGGTATGCTTGCCGACTGTCAGCTTTGAGGTGTCTGTTTTTCCGTCGACTGTAACGGTAAAATCGCCGCCCGATAAAATCTCTTTTGCAGAAAAAGACATGCCCGCTCTGCCGTCGCTATATGTCATTTTAAGACTTATCCCGGAGAGGTCGAGCGGAGTGTTTTCGATGTATTCGGTCTTCGGCTCGGTGCCGACGGTGAGTGAAGCGACCGGTATTTTGACCGTTTCGACGGTAAATGTATAGGTAAAGCACTGCTCGCTGTCCGACGGGCGGTAGAGAACCGTCACTTTTTTCTCTCCGATCGAATCGAAACTTTCGGTATAGATGTGGTATCCCGTGAGCGGGTTCCCGTTGTTGTCCTTTACGGTGAGTCCGGTTGTGTCGAAATTTTCTTCCGTCTCGATATATTGCTTTTTGCCGGAATATAATGCTGTTATGGACGTGATTTCAGCCGCAAACGCGGGAAAAACGCATAAAAAAGCAATAAGTACAGCCGAAATGAATGCAGATACTTTTTTCATTATCAACACCCTTTTATTTGAATTCATATTCGTAATATTCGAGTATTCCGCGCACGGTGTCGAGTCCCACGGCGATACGCAGTATAAACCGCGCCTGTGTTACATCCGCTCTGCCCTGTCCCGCAAAGTCGACCCGCGAGAGAGTCCCCGCAGGCAGCGCTTCAAGCTCGACTGCCGCCCTGAGAACGGCGCGCGCGTCTTTTACGGTGACTGCGCCGTCGGAATCAACGTCGCACCAGTGCGCGTCTTTGATCTGTTTGTCAATATATTCGTCTTCGGTGAGCCACACGGCATAGAGAACCGTGTCTTCGAGTGTGTCCTTAGGTATCTCCGTTACCGTCACGCCGTTTTTGTCCGTCCATCCCATAAAACGCCAACCGCTCGGCACTTTCGGGGAAACAAGCTTCGCTCCGTCCGTTGTCGTGAATGAAGTCGGATTCGCGCTGTTGTCCACGCGCTTGAAGTTGTATCCGTTCGCCGTGGTGAGCACGTACTTTACGGCAAAGCTTTTTGCCTGCCAATTTGATTTTATCACGGCATATTTTGTGCCCGCAGGGACTTCTCCGACATATTCGCCGTCGGAATTTGTCCACCCCGTGAACGTGAATCCGCTGCGCGACGGTGCGTCGAGCGTTACAGCCGTTTTAAGCGGGGCATATCCGAAAGAAATGTTATTCGGCGAATTTTCCGCGCCGTCGGGCAGGCCGTAGCTTATGCAGAAAAGCTCGGGTGCGTGAAATACCGTTGTTTTTTCGCTTGTGCCGAAATTTTCATCAGAAAGCTCCGTTTTTGTGCTGCCGTCAAATACGGTGTAGCAGAACGACAAAGTGAAATCAAATCCGTCAAGAAGACATTCGTCGACGGCTGCATTTTTTTCGGTGAGCGACGGCATAATGTCCTCGATGAGCGACACTTCCGCAGTTTTTGAATCAACGGACACGCTTTTTGCAAACCCCGTCAAACCGAACTCCGTTTCGGCTTTCACGGTTATTTCTATCGGGTTCAGGAGCACTGCGGGAATATTCGCATCCGTTTTGCCTTCGGCACGAAGCTTTTCGAGTGTTGATGCGCGCGTTTTTTCATTTTCGAGAACGTATGAGTCTGCGGAGAGATTAAACACAAAAACGCAGTCGTCCGACGTGCTTTTCGTTTCGGTCAGCTCCGCCGACGGCATGTACTGTGCTGCGTGCGCGTAAAACGGCAGCATAAATACAAAAATGACAGCCATTGCCGCTGCAGCCGCCTTTTTTAACATTGCCGTTCACCTCCGAGTCGCCGTGCGCTGCCTTTCGTACTTCATTATACACGCTTGACGCGCAACAGTCAATAAAACAAAAGCGGAAAACCCGCCGAAAAAAATATGCAATGCGGGAAAAGTTTTACTCGAGTATAGCTTAAAAAGCTGAAAACAGTCTGCGTCGGGAGCGGCGGCATACTGTCCGACAGCGCACCGAAATGTGACGGAGATATCAACTTTGGATGTACTGTTTATTGACAAAGCTGCGCGGGTAGTGTAAATTAAGATAAAAGGTGACAAATTACAAACGGTTTTTCCGTCGCCGAAATAACGTAAAATCGGAGAAAAAAGAATGAAAAGACAGATAAAATGCGCCGTTGCCGCAGCACTGTGCGCCGCAATCACAACGACCCTTGCCGGCTGTTTTACGATAACGGTCGAGCTGCCCACGGCAAGCGGCGGAGCCGACGGCGGCGATGCTTTGAGGGACTATGTGCAGACGCCCGATGATACCGTGCCGGAGCAGCCTGCGGATAATGTTCTTCAGCCGACTTCGCCCGACGTTACGTCAGCATCCGAGAGCGTTGAAAATACCGCTGCGCAGCCGCAGACCGAAGCTCCCGCCGCAACAGCCGCACCCGCAGCGACCGAAGCTCCTACAGCCGCTCCCGCTGCCAAAACACCCGATGCGCTTTCGGGGCAGGAGCTGCTTACGTATTTTAACGGTGCCGTGAATGCCGTTAAGACGCAGAAAGCGGGCTTTAAGAAATCAAAGCTTACCACAATCAAGGATCTGCAGCTTTCAAATTCCCTCGCAAATACGCTTGTCGGCTTTGTAAAGGGCGCACTGCTGTCCGAAACGGAGGACGTGACCGAGGTCGCAAAGGGACAGTCGTCCGATAACGTGCTTTCGCCGTCGGGCAAGAGCTATGCCTCCGCCCTCACGGTGAACGATATTAAGAATATCAGTGCGCAAAAGAGCGGCGCGGGTTATGTTATCACGGTAAATCTTAAGGACGAAACCAATCCGACCGCATCGGGTCAGTTCTCGCGCTGCATGGACTATATTACCGTTGACGATGTTGAAAAGGTCTATGCACCCAAGGTCGGCGCGACCGTTGTGCGTGACGACATAAGCGTCAAGCTGACAAATTCTTACGCCAAGCTTACAGTGGATGCAAACGGCAGAGTTACGGCTTACGAGACGCTTGTCAACGGTGTTCTTTCAATGAAAAACGCGTCGATAAAGAAAGGCGTTACCATAAAAACCGATCTCGATATCACGCTTTCGAGCACAACAAGGTACACCGATTTTGTATTTTGACGTGTGACTCTCGGAGAGCGCATACCGCCCCGACGCGAAGGCAAGGTTAAGCGGTGTATGTTCGGAAAAATTTATCGGTTGAACAATGCTACAAAAAACAAAGAATGTTTTTGTGCAACATTACCCAATTCAACGTTTCAATTTAAAATGTTGAGTAATTCATTACAACATTTTCACTGAATTTACTTGACAATCGGCGCGCGATGTTGTAAATTATCCTTGTATTGCATAGCAAACTTTTATGCAGCACCACTATACTACGGTTTTACCGAATATTCTGAAAGGGGTTCACACCTAATGAAGAAAAACATCATGAGAATAGTTTCGCTCGCTATTGTTGCGGCGATGGTATTCGCGTTCTGCTCCTGCACGCAGGAGGTTCTTGTTCGTTTTGTGGATAAAGACGGCAACGATATCAACATCAACGGTCTTATCAACACAAATACCGATTCCGGCAGCAGCGCAAGCGAAGCATCTTCGGAAACGCCTTCGGAGACACCTTCGGCGGACGCGACCGAAGCACCCGCAAGCGATACACCCGCAACGCAGGCTCCGTCGAACGATACGCCCGCAACGCAGGCTCCGTCAAACGACACACCCGCAACGCAGGCCCCGTCGAACGACACACCCGCAACACAGGCTCCTTCAGCCGAAACAAAGGCAGCGACAAACGCCGCTCCCACGGGCAAAGAAAATATCTTCAATTTCTATAAGACCGCAGCCAACAAGATTGCTCAGAACGGTGAAGCAGGCTACACCAAGAAGGAATGGCAGGCTCTCTCCAATCTTAACCTTACGGGCATCTCAATGGTCGACAACACCATCACTAAGCTCGCAGGTAACTACATGACCAAAGAAGCCGACGCTAAGGATCAGGTTTGCGCAAAGGGTTCGGACGACGCGAAGAACCGTTTCCCCGCCTGTACGCTTACCGACCTGTCAAAGGTTAAGTCCGCAACCTGCACCGTTCAGTCCAACGGCAACTATAAGATTACCATAATCATGGTTGACGAAGACACACCCAAGAAGTCAAGCAACTTCCTCGGCAAGGTTACAAACTCGCTCCTCTACTGGGAAGACATTGACGCAGAGCTTAAGAACATCAGCGCCATTTCCGAGTACAGCAATATCCACATTATTTATGCCGGCTACAAGATTGAAGCTGAAATGACCGCCGACGGCAAGTTCGTTTCACTGAACCACACCGGCAACGTCGATATCAAGATCGGTCACGCAAAGGTTCTCGTTGCCAACCTCGACAACAAGAGCGGTCACCTTGATAACTACTGCAAGTACACCAACTTCAAATACTGATTCCGAACGCAGTATTAAAAGAATACCTGTCACGGGACTGCCGAAATTATAACGCAGTCCGAAAAATGAAGTAAAAATAAAGGCTATATTTCGCGGTTCGCTTTGACGGCTCTGTGGAATATAGCCTTCTTTTTGCTCTGTTCGTTTTTTTGTCCGTGCAGCACCGTCGGCAGCAGACAAATGTTAATGACCCGAAATTAAATTTTCGGATTGTATCGACCGATTTTCGCGGGGTTTTGCCGCAGGGAATTTGCAATCATAATACAGATGCGTTGCGGTAAATTTTTGTTTATGTCCTTGAAATGGAGACGGCTGCATGGTATGATATAGTTGATACAATCGGGGTGTGCTTTTTGACACATTGCCCGTGCCGTTTGTTGTTCGTGCGGCGCGGGAACGGGAGGAAAATATGACGCAAAAGGATAAATTGCCGATGATAAGCGAAAAGGATTACGACGCGGGTATGAAAAATGCCGAGGAATTTCTTGCGGCACACGGCTCGGACGGTGTTTTTGAAAGCTTTGACGGCGAAAAGATTCATTTTGAAAAATATATGTGCGACGGAGCGAAGGCAAGCATTGTAATTGTCCACGGCTTTACGGAGTGTGCCGAGAAATTCAGAGAAGTAAGCTTCAATTTTCTGTCGTGGGGATACAACGTTTTTGCCGCAGACAACAGGGGACACGGCTGTTCCGATCGACTGACCGACGACCGTGAAACCGTCTGCATCGGAAAATTCGATGACTACGTCGCGGATTTACAGTGTTTTGTTGAAAAAATCGTACGTCCCGCGTCGGGGGAACTGCCGCTTTACGTTTACTGCCATTCGATGGGCGGCGCGATAACCGTGCAGCACCTGCAGACGTATCCCGGGGTGTTCAAAAAAGCGGTGCTCTCCGCGCCGATGATAAAGGCGCAGACGATGGGACTTCCCGAATGGGTTGCGAATTCCGTGGCAAAGATCGGAGTGCTTTTCGGCAAGGGCAATAAGCGCATTGTGTTTTCAAAAGGCTTCGACCCGCACCGAACGTATGAAAACAGTCATGATACTTCAAAGGCGCGTTTTGACTACTGGCAGAAAAAACGCTGTGACAACGTCCGTTATCAGGTTGCCGCTCCGTCGTTTAATTGGGTGAAAGAGGCGGTTGCCGTGTCGCGGCGCAATCTTGACCCCAAGCGCAATGCGCGGATAGAAATACCCGTTTTCCTTTGTCAGCCTGAGGAGGATTCTTCTGTTGTGAGCGAAAAAGAGAACGAGTTTATCTCGCAGGTCAAAAACGGGCAGCTGAAAAAATACACAAACTGCAGACATGAAATATATATGTCTGTTGACAGCACCGTCGCAGAATATTACAGCGACATAAAAAACTTTTTTGAGGAGAAATAAAACATGCACGTAAACGGTTTTCTTTTGGATTTTATGAACAGATACAATTATCCCGAGTGTGCGAAGGAGGAATTTTTGCGCGTATCGGAGCGTCTTGACAGCGAAAAGGATTTCGGCGATGCGTTTGACGCCGAAGTTAACGGCTATATGAATGCCGACCCCGGCGATCTTGATATCACGCTCGAAAAAATTTCGTCGCTCGCGAAAAAATACGGCGAGAACGAATATACGATGCATTTTATGTTTCTGCTCAACTGCATGCCCATACTCAGAGAGCATTATCTTGAACGCGGTTATTCCGAGCAGCTTTTTTATGACGGCGCGGACGACCTTCGCTGCAAGCTTCTCGAGTGTATCGAATGCGAGGGTGTTCCCGGCACGTTTGTTGCGGGTTGGAACAGAGGTTTTTTGAAGACGGACAGATTCGCGCTGGGACGTTTTCAGTTTGAAGAACGTACGTATTCGGAGAACACGGATTTTACTCTGAAGTGCGGCAGAGTCGTAAAAAAAGGCGATAGGGTGATAAATTTTCACATTCCCTCCTCGGGCATTTCGCTTACGGATGATGTTCGCCTTGACGCATACAAGCGAGCATACGATTTTTACGGGGAAAAATTCCCCGACGGGAAAATGCTGTTTTGCTGCAGCTCATGGCTTCTTTTTCCCCGTCACAGGGAGTTTTTACCCAAAAACTCCAACATTCTCCGTTTTATGAATGATTTTGAAACAGTGTCGTGGGAGGAAAAGGATGATTTTCACGACGCGTGGCGCATTTTCGGCAAGGATTCCGACTTGCCCGTTGACCGTCTCCCGCGTGACACTTCGCTTCGCCGTGCCTATGCCGACTGGCTCGCCGCCGGCAACAAGGCGGGAAGCGGCTACGGACTTTTCCTGTTTGACGGCGAAAAAATTGTCAGGTAACAAAATTCAATACCGTGTGCGCTTCTTTTATCACCCGCCGCAAAAATGCGGAGAGTGAGTATAAAAAACAAGGAGTAAATTTAATGAAAACATTTCTTTTTCAGGGTGATTCGATAACCGATTCAGGCAGACGCGGCGATGAACTCGGCGGCGGTTCTTACGGATATCCCACATTTGTCGAGGGTATGCTCGGTGCCAAATATCCGAACGTATTTAAATTTGTCAACAAGGGTGTAAGCGGCAACCGTTCGGTAGATATGCTTGCGCGGGTCAAACGCGACACCGTGAACTTCAAACCCGACATTTTGACGGTGCTTATCGGTGTAAACGATGTCTGGCACGAGCTTCAGGACAATGCCATGGAAAGAAACGGCATCGACGCGGACAGCTATTTCACATATTATGACATGTTTATAAGCTTTGTTCGCAAAATGTCGCCGCAGACGGAAATAATCATTCTTGAGCCGTTTGTGCTCAAGGCAAGCGGTACGGAGAAATATTGGAACGTGTTTCGCCGTGAAGTCGAGAAACGCGCAGAAAAAGCGCGAAATCTTGCCGAAAAGTACGGTCTTTCGTTTATACCGCTGCAGGAAACATTTGACAAGCTGTCAGAATCCGCTCCTGCGACGCATTGGCTTGCGGACGGCGTCCATCCCGCGCCTGCAGGACACTGCGTCATAGCTGAAAAAATTGTTGCGGCTGTCGAATCCGAATATGCTGAAATACTTAAGTGAACAGGTGAACAATGAACGATATTTTAACGGTGATTACCGCACTGCTCTGCGCTGCAGCGATTGTGCTGCTTCTTACAGTGCTTTCAAAGCTGAAAAAAGAAAAAAACGGAGACGGAAGCGACAGGCTGCTGTCGGCGGTGAATGAGCTGAAAACAAAAACCGAAGCGAGTTTTTCCGCGTCTTCCGCCGCATCAAAGGCGCAGTACGATGCTGTGAGCGGTCGGCTGGGCGAACTCGCGAAAATAAATTCCGACCAGCAGCGCGACCTTGTGAAAATAATTGCCGATATGCGTGAAGACATGTCAAGGTCATCGCGTGCCCAGACGGAATACATTCGCAATTCCGTAACCGAAATGCAAAAGTCCAACGAAAAAAAGCTCGATGAAATGCGTGCGACGGTAGACGAAAAACTGACCTCCGTTCTTTCGGAGCGGCTCGACGGGTCGTTCAAAACCGTTTCGGAGCAGCTTTCCAAGGTCTATACGTCGCTCGGAGAGATGAAGACACTGTCGGACGGCATCGGCAGTCTGAACCGCATGTTTACGGGCGTGAAGCTGCGCGGAACGTGGGCGGAGGCTCAGCTTGAAGCCATTCTCGACAGAATAATTCCGGGCATGTTCGTCAAAAACTATGCGCCGAGCGGCGGGAGCGGTATTGTCGAGTTCGCCGTAAAAGTGCCCGATGCGGACGGCGGGACTACGTATCTGCCGCTCGATTCCAAATTTCCGTCGGAGGACTACATAAGACTCACGGAGGAGGCGGAAAAGGGTAACCCGGACGGAGTGAGGGAGGCGCGTGCGGCTCTTGCAAAACGTGTGATAAGTGAAGCGAAAGCCGTCAACAAGTATATCGCACCGCCCGAAACGACGCCGTTTGCAATAATGTATCTTGCGACGGACGCGCTGTATGCCGAAGTCGTATCGCTGCCCGAAAATGTTATTGACAGAGTTCACGACGATTTTTCCGTGATGATAGCGGGACCGTCCACCGTGACCGCACTGCTGTCCTCGCTTGCAATGGGATTCAAAACAGTCGCTCTGAACAAAAAAGCCGCCGAGGTTATGGACATCCTGTCGGCAGCGAAAACGCAGTATGAAAAATTTGCTCTTGCGCTCGACAAGGTCGAAAAAAAGATAAGCGACGCGGGCAGTGCCCTCGGTGAAGCCAAAAAGCGCAATGAGCTGATAACGAAAAGTCTGAAAAAGGTCGAAACCATCGACGAAGCAAAAGCCGATGAAATTTTATCCTTGGAATAATTTCGCCGTAACAAAAAACAATGCGGAACAGCGAAAAATACCAACATTACAATTAAAAGGAGAGCTGATTATGTTAAAAATAGGCATGCTCGGCACGTGGCACGTCCACACCGACCATTATGCGGAGGAATTCAAAAAAACGGGCAAGAGCGAGATCGCCGCCGTGTGGGATCACGATGCTGTGCGCGGCAGGGAAAAAGCCGACAGCATAGGCTGTGCGTTTTATGATGACCTCGACGCGTTTCTCTCGTCGGGTCTTGACGGTGTGTGCTGCTGTGCGGAAACGAACCTTCATGCGGAGGTGCTCATAAAAGCGGCGCGTGCCGGAGTGAATATTTTTACCGAAAAGGTGCTGACCGCAACGGTTGAAGATGCCGAAAAGGTGGCTCGCGAAGTCAAAGAGAACGGTGTAAAGTTTTGCATTTCGTTCCCGTGGCGTTCACGCGGCGATTTCAGATGGATAAAAGCAAAGGTCGACGAGGGTCTTTTCGGAGATGTAAGCTATGTGCGCATGCACAACGCCCACAACGGTGTCTCGGCAGGCTGGCTGCCCGCAAGCTTCCTTGACCCCGTCCCGACTTGCGGCGGCGCGATGATGGATCTCGGTGCGCACGGCATGTACACGCTCAACTGGCTTTTGGGAGAGCCTGTCAGCGTAAGCAGCACGTTTACGAATTTTATGTGCAAAACGGTTGAAGATAACTGCGTAAGCTCCATTGCTTATAAGAGCGGCGCCATCGGCGTCAGCGAAACGTCATTCGTTGCATCGTGCGATCCGTTCAAACTCGAACTTACCGGAACCAAGGGCAGCGTGCTCTGCGGTTGGAGCGACGGCAGACTGTGCTACAATGTCGGCGACGGCTGGGTATATCCGAATATTCCCCGCGATGCAAAGACACCCATTGAGATGTTTGTCGACGATATTCTCGGCGGCGAAAAAGCGGAATACGGCATTGAAGACGCGGTGCTGCTTACAAAAACAATGGCGGCGGCGTATGCAGTCAAATGAAAGGGGAATGGCAATGAAGCATTCGGAAATTATCGAAAAGCTGACGCTTGAAGAAAAAGCGTCGCTGTGTTCGGGAAAGGATTTTTGGCATCTCAACGCGGTCGAACGCCTCGGACTTTCGAGTATAACGGTGTCCGACGGCCCTCACGGACTGAGAAAACAGAACAAGGACAAAAAAGCCGGCGATCTGCTCGGCAGCGTTCCCGCCGTTTGTTTTCCTACGGCATCGTGCACGGCTTGCTCATGGGATGAGGAGCTGCTCACCGAAATGGGCGAATACCTCGGCGACGAATGCAGAGCGGAAAAGATATCCGTCCTGCTCGGTCCGGGACTGAACATCAAGCGTTCGCCTCTTTGCGGAAGAAATTTTGAGTATTTTTCCGAAGACCCGTTCCTCGCCGGCAAGATGGCAGCCGCGTTTGTGCGCGGTGTGCAGTCGAAAGGCATCGGCACATCAACGAAGCATTTCGCCGCGAACAATCAGGAAACGCGCCGCATGACGATAGATACGGTTGCCGACGAACGCACGCTGCGTGAAATTTATCTCGCGGGTTTTGAAACCGTCGTCAAAGAGGGCAGTCCGTGGACGGTCATGAATGCTTACAACAAACTCAACGGCACCTACTGCGCCGAAAACGAGTGGCTGCTTACTCACGTTCTGCGCGAGCAGTGGGGTTTCGACGGCGTTGTCGTAACCGACTGGGGCGCGGAAAACGAAATAGACAAGGGCATCGCGGCAGGTCAGAACCTTGAAATGCCCGGTTCCGCCGGTCTCGGCGCGGCGAAGCTCGTCGAAGCCGTCAGAAACGGCACGCTTGACGAAGCCGTGCTTGACGAACGTGTCGGCGAACTCGTTGAACTCATCAAAAAATCGCAGAATACTTTGTGCGATTGCGAATATTCGAAAGGGGAACATCACGCTTTTGCGCGCCGAGTCGCCGAAAATTCAATGGTTCTGCTCAAAAACGACGGCGGCATGCTGCCGCTCAAAGAGGGTCAGACCGTTGCGGTGATAGGCGAAATGGCGAAAAAACCGCGCTATCAGGGTGCAGGTTCTTCGCAGATAGTTACAACGGAGCTTGAAAGCGCATACGATGCATTCCTTAAAGAGGGCGTCGGCATCGTATATGCTCAAGGCTATGATTCAAATAAGAACGTTACGGATGTAAAAATGCTTGCCGACGCGGTCGAGTGCGCAAAGAACGCGGATGCTGCAGTTGTTTTTATAGGTCTTACCGACGAATTTGAGTCCGAGGGCTTTGACCGCGACACGCTCGATATTCCCCAAAACCATGTCGACATCGTAAATGCGGTATCGCGTGCGAATCCCAATACGGCGGTGGTGCTTTCGGGCGGTGCGCCCGTAGTTATGCCGTGGCTCGGCAATGTTAAAGCCGTGCTCAACGCATATCTCGGCGGTCAGGCGTCCGGCGGTGCGGTGGTGAATTTGCTTACGGGCAAGGTGAACCCGTCGGGAAAGCTTGCCGAAACATATCCGCTTTCGCTTTCCGATACACCGAGCTTTCGCCGTTTCCCCGGCTCGACGCGCAGCGTGGAATACCGTGAGAGCGTCTATGTGGGGTACCGTTATTACGATACGTTCAAAAAGGATGTGCTTTTCCCGTTCGGCTTCGGTCTTTCGTATACGAAGTTCGAGTATTCGGGACTTCGCGTTTCGCAAAAGAACATGAAAGACACCGATACGCTCAAAGTGACGTTTAAGGTTAAAAATGTCGGCGACGTTGCGGGCGCGGAAATTGCGCAGGTGTATGTTTCCGATACGGAGAGTACCGTTTTCCGACCCGAAAAGGAGCTTAAAGGATTCAAAAAAGTGTTCCTTGAACCCGGCGAGGAAAAGACCGTTTCCGTGACGCTCGACAAACGCGCGTTTGCGTATTTTAACACCGAAGCGGAAGCGTGGCACGTCGAGAGCGGTGAATTTTCCGTCAAGGTCGGCGCGTCGTCGCGCGATATAAGACTTTCGTCTGCCGTTAATGTTACGTCGACCGACGAGGGCATTGTTGAACCCGATTACAGAGAGTCCGCACCCGTGTACTACACCGGTGACCCTGCCAATGTGCCCGACGGCGATTTTGCGGCGGTTCTCGGCAGGGATATTCCGTACCTTAATGACCGTCCGAAAACCGAAATTACGATAAACAGTGCGCTTGAAGACGCGGACGGAACGTCTGCGGGACGCATGGTCAACAATCTGCTTAAAAGCTTGTTTAAGACGATGTCGGGCGGCAATCCCGCTCAGGAACGCATGATGACGAGCATGGCACTTCAGATTCCGATTCGCTGCTTTATTTCGATGAGCATGGGTGTTTTTACTCCCGAAATGGCAGACGGACTTTGCCTTATACTGAACGGCAAGGGTACGCTTAAGGGAATTGCGAAAATTGTCGGCGGCATAGGCGAAGCGGTTAAGCATATCGGCGACCTTATGGCATCTGTCTGATAAAATGCGTTTTAACAAAGCGTATGTCGAAATAACGAACGTGTGCAACCTCGCCTGCCCGTTTTGCCACGGCACAGGACGCGAAAAGCGTTTTATTACCGTGCCCGACTTCAAAACGGCAGCCGAGCGTCTGCGTCCGTTCACGGAATATATTTATCTGCACCTGATGGGCGAACCGCTTTTGCACCCGTCACTCGGTGAAATTCTCGATGTTTGTGCGTCGCTCGGTTTTAAGGTGTCGGTTACGACGAACGGTACAATGCTGCGCGAAAAAACCGAGCTGCTTATGTCCTCTGCGGCGATGTATAAAATTTCCGTGTCGCTTCACTCGTTTGAGGTAAATCCCGGCGGTTCGCTGCGCGGCTATCTGAATGGCGTGTGCGCCGCAGCCTTCAAGGCGCGTGCAAGCGGAATCCTCTTTTCCATGCGATTGTGGAACGAGGGCGGCGATAACGCGAAAAACGGCGAGATAAAAGAGCTGCTGTCCGAATTTTTTCCGCCGCCTCACAAAGAAAACCGCTGCGGCATAACGCTTGCGGACGGAGTGTTTCTCGAATACGGCGACCGCTTCGAGTGGCCCGATGCCGACGGGTGCGCGAAAAATGTCCGATTCTGTAAGGGACTTCGCGACCAGATAGGCGTGCTGTGCGACGGAACGGTTGTGCCGTGCTGTCTCGACGCCGAGGGGGATATTGCGCTCGGCAACATTTTCACCGATGACTTGAACGAAATTTTATCTTCCGACCGTGCAAGAAGCATTATAAACGGCTTTTCCGAGGGACGTGCGGCAGAAAAGCTGTGCCGTACGTGCGGTTTTGCAGAGAACCGCTTCGGCTGATGTGGACGGTGCGATTCTTGAAAATTTATATTTTTCAGCAGTAATATCGCACTCTGCCGCGGCTCTCGCCGGCTTGATTATTCGATGCTTTGCAAAGAAAAAATCACAGAAAAGATTTATCGGAAATTTTACCGAAAAGATAAAATAATACTTGACAACGGCGGTTTCGGTGTGTATAATAAACACATTCGCGAAACCGCATATTTTGCGGATGTAGCTCATCCGGTAGAGCGCCACCTTGCCAAGGTGGAGGTAGCGAGTTCGAGCCTCGTCATCCGCTCCAAAGGACGCTTAATTCCTTAAGCGTCCTTCTTTTTTACCAATGACACCGAATATATGGCGACATAGCCAAGTGGTAAGGCACGAGTCTGCAAAACTCCGATTCCCCAGTTCAAATCTGGGTGTCGCCTCCAAAAAATTCCAAGTCTTCGGACTTGGAATTTTTTTATCCAAGCCGACAGGCTTGACATATCATCGCGCTTTAGCGTGTATATCACCGTCGCAGGCGTATATCATCACATTGCAAATGTGCATTTTGTCGGCTTGATGATATACAAAGCCTTGCTTTGGTGATATACAATTCTGTTGTATTGATGATATACAATGCTTGCGCATTGATTATATCGGTGCTTTATAATATAATCGATGTTAACGGAAGTGATAGTATGCGTAAGAATTATTTGATGATTTACTCACAGCAACTTGCAACTGATATTGAATTGCTTTGCCGCAACATAAAAGCACCGTCGAATACAATTTTTCAACTTCGCAAAAGCTCCGGCAGTGTATTTGCGAATATTTGTGAAGCAAACTACGGGCAAAGCAAGGCTGATATGCTTTCAAAATTTGAAATAGCCTTAAAAGAATGCTACGAAAGCGAAGGATGGCTGAAATTGTTGTTTAACACCTCCGTCATTGATGAGCCAACCTACAAAAAGCACCGAAACCTGTGCGGAAGAATCAGACGGATGCTTATTTCGAGTTGCAAAACATTGAAAGAAAAGTTATAATTTTCAAAATTCCCCACATCAAGTTATCAAAGGTGATTATATGGATATAATTGTCGGCTTTTGCTTCGGTATTTTGGGATTTATTATATTTATCGTCTGTATCGTAAGTTTGATAAAGGAAGCCAAAAAAGCAGAAGACAAAACAGGACCTGTACAAAGGGTTAACGAAATCAAATCCGAATTTGATACTTCGGTATATAATGCCGAAGTGGCTGATTTGAGCTGCCGTGTCGATATGCGGGGCAGTAAGGGCCCCGAAACCGTAACATTATTCACGGCGGTTTTTAAGACCTATGACAACAGGGAAATAACCTTGAATGTTCCGCAGGAAATGTACGACGGTCTTGAAGTCGGTCAAAAGGGCGAGCTTACCCTTGTGGAGGGCGAACTGTACAGCTTTATTATTTAACTTTTGACAAAGGCGGACCGCAGGCACAAAATCGGTTCTCAAAGCATAGTCTGAAATTGATATAAACATTATACTTATTCATTTGTTCGGAGGAATTATGTCCAAACAAAAAAATATGAATTTAATAGCAAAGATAATGCTTTTCTTCAGTGCAATAATCTGGGGAAGCTCATTTTTCATACTCAAAAACACGCTTGATGAAATGCCCGTTTATTTCATCCTGAGCATACGGTTTTTCGCCGGTGCCGTTTTACTCTTCCTTGTCGGATGCAAAAATTGGAAAAAGCTCAACAAAAAATATGCTTGGGCAGGCGGTATAACCGGCGTGTTCCTGGCGTTGGCATACATAACGCAGACTGTCGGTCTGCAACACACCACCCCGAGCAAAAACGCCTTTTTGACGGCGGTTTACTGTGTGCTTGTGCCGTTTATGTGCTGGGGAATAACCAAAAAAGCTCCCGATAAATTCAATATTATTTCGGCAGTGATTTGCTTTGTCGGCATAGGTCTTGTTTCTCTCGGCTCGGGCGACGGCGGATTTAACTTTATGGGCGACGGTATGACGCTTATCTGCGGCGTTTTCTTTGCCTTGCAGATAGTTGCCATTGAGCTTTGGGGTAAGGATATGGATGTCATACTTTACACGGCGTTTCAGTTCTTTGCGGCGTTTTTGATATGCTTTGCGGGCTTTTTGATTTTTGAAGAAGCCCCGACAGGCGTTTCAGCAGCTGCGATAGGCTCGCTCGCATATGTTACGGTGTTTGCCACTGCCGTGGCATTCCTGCTTATGAACACGGGCATAAAATACGCATCGGCAAACACAAGTGCGCTTATATTGAGCTTTGAATCCGTGTTCGGAGTACTGTTTTCAATTATGTTCTACCCCGACGAGCATATCACACCGAAAATCGTGTGCGGCTTTGCGGTGATATTTGTAGGCATTATAATCAACGAAACCAAGCTCGGATTTTTGAAAAAAGCGAAATAAAGGATTTTATTATTATCAAATCATACCGTGAGGGCGAACGCTGTTCGCCCTTTTTTGTTACATATGAAATTGAAAATAAAACGCCATACCCCGTAGGGACAGCCCTTGCGGCTGTCCGTTAAAATGGTTTATATGTAATTTATTTCGGACAGGGACAAGCCCCTGTCCCTACGGGTTTTATCAAATTAAAATGTACGCAGAACCAAGCCTTCCTCTGACGAGGAAGGTGGCACGCCGTAGGCGTGTCGAAAGGAGAGAAAGCAATAAATATCAAATTTTCGTTATCTCTCCCTCAGTCATTTTTCAGAAGAAAAATGACAGCTCCCTCGTCAGAGGGAGCCT
>CAVFAD010000042.1:0-16190 GCA_963620305.1 Bacteroidaceae bacterium
CCCCACAAATCCGTGATGAGGCAAAAAAACGAAGCCTTCGTATTTTTGCCGAAAAGCATGATACGTAAGGCTTTTTTTGTTAAGACGGGAAGCAAACCCGTGTTATTTGTTTCGGTCCTTCAGTTTTTGAAGTTTGGAAAAAAGCATTTTTCGCCGCTCATTTTCCGCTTCAATATCACGTTCAAAGGTTCCGTCCGACAGTAAAACGACTATGCTGCCGTCGCGCACTCCCTCGGGAAGACTGTCGGCGGGGACGGTAATGCGTTCACCGCTCTCCGCAACCATAACCGCAAGACCGTCTTGTGTTCTGTCAACACAGTATTTCACAGCTGTCCCCTCCCTACGCTGTTCTCGGTTATGCCGCTTCGTCTGCGGTAATCACTTTACTGCCATCCGAATAAACGGTAACCGTTCCGTCCTCGTCGGTTCTGCAGACGGTTACGCCGCAGCGTTTGAGCAGCTCCGTCGTCTCCTTGTGCGGATGACCGTACGAATTGTTGCTGCCGCAGCTTATAACGGCAATTTGCGGCGATACCGCTTTCAAAAATTCCGCCGAGGTGGAGGTTTTGCTGCCGTGATGCCCGACCTTGAGCACATCGGCTTTAAGGTCGCTGCCGTTTTCAAGCATCTGCGTCTCGACTTCTTTTTCGGCATCGCCCGTAAACAAAAAACGCGTATCGCCGTAGTCAACACGCAAAACAACGGACATGTTGTTGTAATCCGAAGTTTCTTCAAACGGTGCAAGGACGTTAAACCTGAGTTTGCCGATTTCAAAGGAATCGCCCGCCCCGACGGTGACAATTTCACAGTTCGGCTGCTTTTCAAGGCTGTCGAGCATGTTTTCAAAAACCTGCGACGTCGGCATATTCAGTTCGCTGAATTCCGTGGTCACAAATTTGTCCGTCGCAATACCGTCGAGTATTGCCGAGGCTGCGCCCATGTGATCGGAATGAGGATGCGAAACTATGTAGCAATCCAGCTTTGTTATACCGCGCGACTTTATAAATTCAAGGACAAAATCGGCATAGAGAGACTCGCCGCCGTCGATAAGCACCGCGCTCCCGTCACACTCTATAAGCTCACAGTCACCCTGCCCCACATCAATGTAAGACACGCGCATCATGCCGTCAGACGATATATCCAACGGTTTGCTGTTTTTGCCGACGGAACCTATAATGACGGTTACGGCAATGCCGACAACGGCAAGTAACGCCATAATAAGATCAGACATCCGCTTTTCGTGCTTCTTTTGCTGCGAATTTGTTCTTTTCCTTTTTGATGTATTGTTTTTCCGTGTATTTTCCATAGCGGCAGTTTACTTTCCCGTTAATTTGTTTTCACCACATACTTATATCTCTGTCGGTTCCGTGTCCGCAAACACATCTTCATCGGCGTTTGCATACGTGTCCGTCTGCCGTGAGATGCCGCTCTGTCCGTGCGGCACTCCGTCGGTAACGTCGGACGACATTGCATTCATTTCGTACCACTGCTGTTTTGTAATAATCACCTTTCGCGGCTTGCTGCCCTCGGACGGCCCGACGATACCGTTTTCTTCGAGCGTATCCATAAGCCGTCCGGCTTTTGCAAAGCCGAGTCCGAGATGACGCTGCAATGCGGAAATAGATGCCTTTTCGGGTGTATTGACGAACAACTCGATTGCACGCATGAGCAGCTCGTCGCCCTTATCGACACCGCCCGACGAATCTGAGGAGCCTTTCCTTTTGCCGTCCTCTGCAAGTGCCTGTCTGTCGATCTCCTGCTGAACGGAATCGTCATAGTTTGCGTCGCCGTTGTTTTTGATGAACGCAACAATGGATTTTCTCTCCGTATCGTCAATATACGCACCCTGCAGACGTACGGGTTTCGGCATACCGACAGGGTAATACAGCATATCGCCGTGTCCCATAAGCTTTTCTGCGCCGCCCTCATCGATTATGATGCGGGAGTCGATTTGCTGCTTTACCATCAGCGCGATTCGGCTCGGAATATTTGCCTTGATTATACCCGTAATAACGTCCGTTGACGGACGCTGTGTAGCTATAACAAGATGCATGCCCGCGGCACGCGCCATCTGCGCAAGACGCTGAATCGAATCCTCAACCTCTGCGGGCGCGGCGCTCATAAGGTCAGCAAGCTCATCTATCACGATAACGATTTGCGGCATCGTCTGCAAATCGTCACGCTGCTCGCAAAGGCGGTTGTATGCTCCGATATCACGTACGCCGTTGGCATTGAGAATTTTATAGCGCGACAGCATTTCTGTCACTGCCCAGCCGAGTGCGCCCGACGCTTTTCGCGGGTCGCTGACAACCGGCACCAGCAGATGCGGTATGCCGTTATAGTCGCCGAATTCAACCTGCTTCGGGTCAATGAGCAGCAGTTTTACCTCATCGGGAGAAGCGTTGTACAAAATGCTGATTATCATTGTGTGCAGGCAAATGGATTTACCCGAGCCGGTCGTTCCGGCTACAAGAAGATGCGGCATTTTTGCAAGGTCGCAGTAAACGGGATCGCCCGAAATGTTCTTGCCGAGGGCAACCGTCAGCTTGCTGGCTGCGTTTTTGTATTTATCCGTATCGATTACCTCTCTGAAAGTAACCGTCGTTTTGTTTCTGTTAGGAATTTCAATGCCTATTGCGGATTTGTTCGGTATGGGAGCTTCGATTCTCAGACCCGCCGGAGCCGCCATGTGCAGGGCAAGGTCATCGGACAGTCCCGTAAACTTACTGATTTTAACCCCCGGTGCGGGTGAAAGCTCATACCGCGTAACGGTGGGACCCGGCACAACTTCGACAATGGACGCACTGACATTAAAGCTCTGAAGTGCGGCGATAAGCTTTTCGCCGTTTGCGCGAAGCTCGTTAGCCGCGTACCCCTGTTTTGCAGGCTCAGGCAGCTTCAGACAGTCGAGCGGCGGATAATGATACTCCTGCTTGACAACGGCTGCAAGCGCACCGTCAAGTTCGGAATTTATTTCACTGCTCTCCCCGTCCGACAGCGGTTCAGCGGTTTTTTTGCCGTTTGCCGCAGAGATGTTTCCGTCCGTCAAAACACCGTCGCCGTCTGCATCGGCTCTGTTCGGAGTCAACGCCCTGAGACGAGCTTCGTCACGTTCGGCGGCGTTTTTCACGGCTGCCGCAAAAATATCCGTTTCCGACAAAGAAGGGTCGTTTATACCGTCGTCGGCAAAACCGTTTTTCTGCTGCGCATTTACATCAAGCACATCAAAAACGGACGGCTGCGCTTCGTTTGCTGCACGCAATTCCTCTTTTCGCCTTGCTTTTTCGCGCTGTTTTTCGCGTTTTGCCGTTTCGGGGTCGGTAATATCCGTAAAATTTTCGGAGTAAAAATCCTCGACAAGCTTTGCAGGGTCAACCCCCGCATTTGCACGGCGTGCGGCACGCATATCGGCTGCATCGCGCTTTTTTCGTTCGATATCGGCTTTTACGAGGTCGATTGTCTCCCCCGTTTTTTCACCGACACGTCTGGCGGGTTCACGCATACGCGTAAAAATCTTAAAAAGCGTTATGCCGAAAAGAAGCATGACATCCGCCGCAAGCAGCACCGCGCATATAACGTTTGAAATGGCGACCGAACCGCATACGGCAAAAATCCCGCCGCCGATTAACGCACCGAGAATACCTCCGGAGGTTCTGTAAGTCTGTGAGCCTGTCATAATGCCGTTATATACGCTTTTCAATGCTTCGGAAAAACTCATATCCGCCGATACTGCGGACACTTGCCGGATGTGTGCAAAACCGCAGATGATTGCAAGCAGACAAAAGATTTCGATTATCTTGACCATATGCTCACGCTTTGATATGCCGAGCACTCCCGTGATTCCGCAAAACAAAACGGCGGGAGGAACAAAAAAACCCGACATGCCGAAAACCGCGAAATAGAACAGATGAATGCCGTTCCATACGGTTCCGCTTCTTCCCGCGCCGAGTGCCACGATAAGAAGCAAAATACCTGCCGCAAAGACGGCGGTAGAACCGATCTCACGTCTGCGAATAACCTCAGCCAGCGTAACCTGGGCATTTTTCTTTTTCGAGGTGCTGCGTGACGCGTTTCCCTTTTTATTTGACGACGGCGAGCGGGAGCCTGCCGCCGATGCTTTTTTTCCGTTGTTTTGTGCCAAAATACATTCTCCGTTCGGGTTCGTATACGTTTTAGTCTATTTTAGCACAGGATTTTCCGCAAATCAATCTTTCTTTTTCATTATGAGATTTTCAAGCTCCCCGAATGCCGAGGACAGGGTGGCAAGCTTATCGAGCAGTCCCTCTTTAACCGCATCGTCGCCGCCGAGTACCGTACCGATGTCCGTTGCCAGCTCGCTTGAGTTGAACATAAGCTCACGGAACCGTTCGGGGGAAATGTGCGAGTTTTCGCAGACGAATCCGATAATCCTGTCCTGCATGTCGCGAAGAATGTCGAACGACTGCGGCACCGCAAGCACCAAGCCGTTAACCCGCACGGGATGCACCGTCAGTGTTGCTGTTTTTGCGACAAGGGAAATATCCGCGGCTGCCGCAAGCGGAATGCCGATCGAATGCGCACCGCCGAGCACAAGCGACACAACGGGTTTTTCCATTCCCGCGATAAGCTCCGCAAGAGCAAGTCCCGCTTCAACGTCACCGCCGACCGTGTTCAGTATTATGAGCACGCCGTCCGTTTCTTCGCTGCATTCCGCCGACAGCAGCAGCGGAATAAGGTGTTCGTAACAGGTGGTTTTGTTTTCCGGCGGAAGCTTTGAATGCCCCTCTATCTGCCCTATTACGGTTATGCACGCTATGCGGAAGGCACCGCGCTTTACCGTAAAAAAACCGTCACAGGCACCGCTGTCCGATTTGCACGCGTCCGCATCGGCGTTCCCCGCGTTTGCAATGACCGAATGTATTTTGTCGGTGTTATCCGTTTTTCATCACTCCGTTTCTTTAAGTCAAACCGTCCGAATTAGGTTTTCCGAAAAAAATTTTTTTATACCGCCGCGGATATTTTATCTTATTTTGTTGACAGCCTGCCCTAAAAATATTAAAATACAGTGTTGAAACATATTTTATTTCGGAGGGCAGTATGGGATATACTCTTTCACAAAAAATCATAAAAGCTCATCTTGTTTCCGGGGACATGACCCCCGGCAGCGAAATAGGTCTGCATATAGATCAAACTCTCACGCAGGACGCAACCGGAACGATGGCTTATCTTCAGCTTGAAGCTATGAACATCCCGAGAGTCAAAACGGAGCTGTCCGTGGCATATATTGACCACAACACTCTGCAAAACGGATTCGAAAATGCCGACGACCACCGTTTCATCCAGTCGGTAGCGGCAAAACGGGGAATCAGATTTTCGCGTCCCGGCAACGGCATCTGCCATCAGGTTCACCTTGAACGCTTCGGCATTCCCGGAAAAACTCTGATAGGCTCCGACAGTCACACCCCGACGGGCGGCGGCATAGGCATGCTTGCAATGGGCGCGGGCGGTCTTGACGTTGCGGTCGCGATGGGCGGCGGCACCTACTATATTCCGATGCCCAAAACCGTCAGAATAAACCTTACGGGCAAGCTCTCTCCGTGGGTCGCGGCAAAAGACATAATTCTCGAAGTGCTTCGCAGAATGTCCGTCAAAGGCGGTCTCGGAAAAATTATCGAATATGCGGGAGAGGGCATCAAAACGCTTTCCGTCCCCGAAAGAGCAACCATAACCAACATGGGCGCGGAACTGGGTGCAACAACATCTGTTTTTCCCTCCGACGAAACAACACGTGAATTTTTGAAAGCTCAGGGCAGAGAAAAGGACTTCGTTCCGCTTGAAGCCGACTCCGACGCGGTCTATGACGAGGAGCTGACAATAGACCTCTCGGCTCTTGCCCCGCTTGCGGCAATGCCGCACATGCCCGACAACGTCAAAACCGTAGAGGAAATAGGCAGCATAAGCATCGATCAGGTGTGCATCGGCTCCTGCACAAACTCCTCTCTTTTCGACATGCTTAAAGTTGCGGCAATTCTCAAAGGTAAGACGGTCGCGCCGAATGTAAGCCTTTCGATAGCTCCCGGCTCCAAGCAGGTGCTTGCGATGCTTGCGGAAAACGGTGCACTTGCCGACATGATAAATGCGGGCGCGAGAATACTCGAAAGCGCATGCGGTCCGTGCATCGGGATGGGTCAGTCGCCCAATTCGAACGGAATTTCACTGCGCACGTTCAACAGAAACTTTGAGGGACGTTCCGGCACCGCAGATGCAGGAATATACCTTGTAAGTCCCGAAACCGCCGCTTCCTCGGCAATTGCCGGCGTTCTGACGGATCCGAGGACACTCGGCGCAATGCCCGAAATTAAAATGCCCGCAAAGTTTGATGTCAACGACAACATGGTCGAAATGCCGCTTTGCGAAAAAGATGCAGCAAATGCAAAAGTTATATACGGTCCTAACATCAAAGCCGTGCCGCTCGGTCACAAGCTTGAAGAAACAATCAAAACCGACGTTCTTCTTAAAGTCGGCGACAATATCACCACCGACCACATCATGCCGGCAGGCGCAAAGATACTTCCCTACCGTTCAAATGTACCTTATCTCTCACAGTTCTGCTTCGGCGTCTGTGACAAAACCTTCCCCGAAAGATGCAAAAAGGCAGGCTCCGGCATAATCGTCGGCGGCGCAAACTACGGTCAGGGTTCATCACGTGAACACGCGGCACTCGTACCGCTTTACCTCGGCATAAGAGCGGTAATTGCCGTTTCCTTTGCAAGAATGCACAAGGCGAATCTCATAAACTCCGGCATAATTCCCCTTGTGTTCGCAAATCCCGACGATTACGGCAAAATAGACGAGGGTGATACGCTTGAGCTTGCGGGAATCGACGCGGCGGTCGCAAACGCAGACACCGTGACCGTCAAAAACCTTACGAAAAACACCGAAATAACTCTCAATGCCGAATTTTCCGAACGCGCAAGAAAAATACTGCTTGCGGGCGGACTTCTCAACTACACGGCGAGCCGTGAATGAAAGGATTGACAATCATGTACGAAAAACAAATAGAATCGGCAGTAAAAGCATACGAAGCTCTTCTGAAAGCACAGCTTGAAAGAAACGATAAAATAAAAGCTGTTAAAGATTTTACGGACTACGGCAAACTCGATAAAATTATTATCGGTGTTTGCGGCGGCGACGGCATAGGTCCCGTTATCACCGCCGAGTCCGCACGCGTGCTTAAATTCATGCTTAAGGATGAGGTCGCAAGCGGCAAAATCGAATTCAGAAACATCGACGGACTCACAATCGAGAACAGAATAGCGCACATGCAGGCAATTCCCGACGACGTGCTTTCGGAGCTTAAACAGTGCGATGTTATTCTCAAGGGACCTACGACCACCCCGCAGGCGGGCGACGGACTTCCCAACATAGAGAGTGCGAACGTCGCGATGAGAAAGGCTCTTGACCTCTTTGCAAACGTCCGTCCCGTAAGAATCCCCGAGGAGGGTATCGACTGGACATTTTTCCGTGAGAACACCGAGGGTGCATATGCCGTCGGCTCATGCGGCGTAAACGTCACCGACGAGCTTGCGCTTGACTTTGTTGTCACCACCACGGAGGGCACGGAGAGAATCGCAAGGCTTGCGTACAGCTATGCGCGCGCGAACAAAAAAGACAGAGTTTCGATAATCCAGAAAGCGAACGTCATAAAGACAACCGACGGCAAGTTCCTCAACATCTGCCGTAAGATAAGCGAAGAATATCCCGAAATAACAACGGACGAATGGTATATCGATATCACCACGGCAAAGCTTATCGACCCCAAGAGAAGAAAAGATTTCAAGGTGTTCGTTCTGCCGAACCTTTACGGCGACATAATAACCGACGAAGCAGCCGAATTTCAGGGCGGTGTCGGCACTGCGGGCAGCGCGAACATCGGCAAGAAGTACGCCATGTTCGAAGCTATCCACGGTTCCGCTCCCCGCATGGTAAAAGAAGGCAGAGCGCAGTTTGCAGACCCTTGCAGCATGCTCCGCGCGTCCGCTATGCTCCTTTCCCACATCGGCTTTACCGACAAGAGCGAGCTGCTTGACAAGGCTCTCGATATCTGCATGCAGACAGAAAAGAAGTATGTTATAACCGGCAGAGACGACGGCTGCACCTGCGAGCAGTTCGGCAATTATGTAATGGACACGCTTTCCTCTCTCTCAAAACCGGAGTCTGCGGTATGAAAGACATAAACGAGATATCGTCCTCCGTAATTGCAAGGCTGCCGAGATACTACAGATTTTTGTGCGACCTCAGCAAGAACGGCGCGGTAAGGATATCGTCAAACGAGCTTTCTGCAAAAATGGGACTTACCGCCTCGCAGATCCGTCAGGACTTTAACTGTTTCGGCGGCTTCGGTCAGCAGGGATACGGTTACAAAATAGATCAGCTTATCAGCGAATTGGCATCCATAATGGGTCTTGATGAGCCGAAATCAGCCATTCTGATAGGTGCGGGCAACATGGGCAGAGCCGTCGCAACCCAAATGGCTTTTGAAGCCATGGGATTTTCGCTCAAGGCTGTCTTTGACAGAGATCCGCTTTTCAGGGACATGAAGCTGAAGGATCTGACAATAAGAAGCTCGGATGAACTTGAAAGCTACTGCGCCGAGCATAAAACCGATATGGCGGTACTGTGCATTCCGCAGGAGGAAACAGCTGCGGTGGTGGATAAGCTCGTTATGCTCGGAGTTGACAGCTTTTGGAATTTTTCCCATTTTGACATTCACAGAAAACACCCGCACGCAAATGTTGCGAATGTCCACCTGAGCGATTCTCTCATGACGCTTTCATATACGATTAAAAACAACGGCAGGTGAAAACAGCACAATGGTAAAAATAGTAAGTCTTGATATCGTTGACCTTATTTCGTTTCCGTCCGGTATACTGTTCGTACTGAAAGAAAACATGGAAAACGGTTCCGTTAAGGTGTCGTTTTACAGCTTTGACACGGCTTCGCGTTCGATTGCCGCCGTTACAAAAAATGCCTATCTGCTCTCAAAATTCGGCGCATCGTATGAAAACATCGCAAAACAGCTCGGCGACTATGTTTCGTGTGATGCCGCCAAGCTTTGGAACGGACAGACCTTCATTATATACTCGTCGGGAGAAATCGGAATTTTCGACGAGCAGGGCGCGCTCCTGCGCACGGGCGATCTGACATATCGCGACGCACCCGCGAGAGATGTTGCAGCCGACAACAATTACATATGGAGCGTCGTGCCGTCAAAAAATCTGATCGTTAAATACTCGCTTCTGCAAAACAGGGTTGTTATGCGGATAGGCGGCGACAATTCAACAACCTTTTCAAACCCCGTGGCGGTGACGGAATACGACCGCTGCCTGTACGTGTGCAATCGGGACACCTGCAAAATAAAGCGTGTGCGCCTGAGTGATTTTTCGGTTGAGGACTACAAGGAGTTTGACGAACCCGTATTTAAGTATCTGCGCGTGGGCAAACATGAATTCGCCGTACTCGCTTCGGGTGTATATATGCTGTGAGCTTACAACAACAGCCAAAATAAACGGAGATTTTTTGTCGACAATGACGAAATCTCCGTTTTTCATAAAAAAACCTTTACAAACGTCGAATATAGTGGTATCATACCGACAACGGATCTTTAAGAGACGGCACAGAGATGCCGACAAGATTATAAAACACAGTGATGCTGTACCATAATTTATGTGAGTTTTGTGATCTTGTCGCACCATGCGCGGCAGGGTTATTTTTTTGTTAAAAACGGAGGAATAAACGCCATGACATTAAAATCCACACTTCTTGACGAAGCAGCCGTCGGCAGAGCACTCCGCCGCATTTCATACGAAATATGCGAAAAAAATCACGGCACCGACGGTCTTTGCATCGTGGGAATAAAGCGCAGAGGTGTTTGCGTCGCAAAAGCAATTCAGCAGAATATTCTCGCTAACGAGGACGTAAACCTTCCCGTGGGTGTACTTGATATAACCTTTTACAGAGACGACCTTTCGGAGAGGAACGACTTTCCTACCGTCAACGATACCGATGTTCCGTTCGACATCACCGACAAAACGGTAATTCTGACCGACGATGTCATTTTTACGGGGCGCACGGTAAGAGCCGCCATAGATGCGCTGTTTGCGCTCGGCAGACCGAAACGCATACAGCTTGCAGTGCTTATAGACCGAGGTCACAGAGAGCTTCCGATAAAAGCCGATTATGTCGGCAAGAATGTTCCCACTTCCCTGTCGGAAGTCATAAAAGTGACGTTCCCCGAATACGACAGCTGCGATATAGCGGTGTCGCTCTACAGTAAATAAAGCGCAAGCTTTAATATAGGAGGTACAAAACACATGAAACTCATCTACAACGTCAAAGACAAGCCGAAATTCGGTCAGCTGCTCGTATTCGGTTTCCAGCAGGTTCTTGCAATTCTTGCTGCTACGATTGCCGTGCCGACAATCATCGGCAACGGAATGTCACAGGCTGCGGCTCTGTTCGGAGCAGGCGTAGGCACAATAGTCTACCTTCTGTTCACCAAATTCAACAGTCCCGTTTTCCTCGGCTCTTCATTCGCGTTCATAGGCTCGATGTTTGCGGCTTTCGCAGGTGCGGTATCCGAAGCTGCCGGACATTTCGGTCTTATAATCGGTGCATTCTTCGCAGGACTTGTGTACGTTATTATCGCAATAGCGGTTAAGGTCGCAGGCGTCAAATGGATAGACAAGCTCATGCCCGCCGTTGTTATCGGCCCCACGGTTTCAATTATCGGTCTTTCGCTCGCAGGCAATGCCGTAAGCGACCTTACTCTCGGCAAAGTTATGACGGAAGTAACCTCGCAGGTCATAAAGGACGGCGCAATTGTTGAAGAAACCTCCTCCGTTTCCGCCGCAAATCCCCTTATCGCGCTTCTCTGCGGCATTGTTACACTGCTCACGGTCGTTATCTGCTCGGTATACGGCAAAAAAATGACCAAGCTCATCCCCTTTATCATCGGTATCCTCGCAGGCTACGTAACGGCGGCGATCTTCACCGTAATCGGCACCGCGACCGACAACACCGCACTTCAGATAATCGACTTCACGGTTTTCCACGGCATGAAATTCTTCTCCGTACCCGACTTCACATTCCTTAAGGCGGCGGAAGGACTTAAAGAAATTAACGGTAATTACATCGCAACTCTCGCGGTCGCGTATGTTCCCGTTGCATTCGTTGTTTTTGCAGAGCACATTGCCGACCATAAAAACCTCTCCTCAATCATCGACAAAGAGCTCCTTGAGGATCCCGGACTTCACAGAACGCTCCTCGGCGACGGCGTAGGCTCCATGGCGGGTGCATTCTTCGGCGGCTGCCCCAACACGACATACGGTGAATCGGTCGGCTGCGTGGCTATCACGGGCAACGCTTCGGTCGTAACGATTCTCGCAACCGCAATCATGTGCATGGTAATCTCGTTCTTCGGTCCGTTCGTAACCTTCCTTGCCAGCATTCCCAACTGCGTAATGGGCGGCGTGTGTGTAACTCTCTACGGCTTCATAGCGGTAAGCGGTCTTAAGATGATTCAGCAGGTTGACCTCGGTGAAAACAGAAACCTCTTTGTTGTCGCCGTAATACTTATCTGCGGCATCGGCGGACTTACCGTGAACTTCGGTGATGTTACACTCACATCCATTGCATGCGCTCTTATCCTCGGCATTATAACAAACCTTATCGTACCTCACAAAGAAGAAAAAGCTACTGCCGAGAAATAAAAAGTAAATCTTCCCGCGAAAAACGAACTGTCTTTTCCGATACACTCGGAGCGGCAGTTCTTTTTTTGTGCCGCACAGTGCTTTTTCTGTGCAGCTGCTGTTGCGGCTCAGCACAACATATGCTAAAATATTATATGCGAACTAAAAAAGAAAGGCTGAAATTATGCTTCATTATGCAGAAAACGGTTTTCTCACAATCGCCGTCAGGGAGTACGGCTGTGAGCTTGCGTCGGTAAAATCAAAAAAAGACGGATATGAATTTTTGTGGCAGGGCAACAAAGAAATTTGGCACGGTCAGTCGCCTATACTCTTTCCGACAGTCGGCAGACTTATTGACGACAGATACACGCTGAACGGCACAGAATATGAAATGCCCAAACACGGTTTTGCAAGAAAAGCGGAGTGGACACTGCTCGAAGAAGACGGGGATTCACTGACATTTATTCTCTCCGACAGTCCCGAAACGCTCGTTAATTACCCTTATAAATTTGACCTTACGGTAACATTTACGCTTGACGCAAACAAGCTGCGCGTCAATCATGCCGTTGTGAACAAGAACGAAGAAATAATGTATTTTTCGCTCGGAGCGCATCCCGCGTTTAACTGCAGTATCGGCGATACACTCCGCTTCAGTGAAAAAGAAACTCTCGCGACCGAAAAAATCGACCTTGAACGGTCACTTCGTCTGCCCGAAGCTTTTCCTGTGCTGAAAAACGCAACCGATATAACGCTGACCGAGCATATCTTTGACGAGGATGCACTCATTTTCAAAGGTATAAAATCAAGATACATTTCTCTCATAAAGCAAAACGACCGTCACACCGTGAAATTTGACACGGGAAACGCTCCCTACCTCGGCATATGGGCAAAACCCGGCGCACCGTACGTATGCATAGAGCCGTGGTTCGGCGTAAACGATTCCTTTGAAAAAAAGAACGACTTTTCCGAAAAGGAAGGCATAAATGCTCTTGCGCCCGACGATGTTTTTACATTCGCGTGGGAAGCCGAGTTTTCGCTTTGATTTGCTCTTTCGCCCTATCTTATTTGCTCTTTCGCCCTATCTTACATATTGACAAAGCGGGTACAAAAACGTATAATATAGATGTAAGAGGTGACCGTATGGACAATTACACACCCGATGTGCTCACCGTCACCGACGGCAGCGGACAGGAGCTGCAATATCAGATTCTTGACCGCCTGACCGACACAAACGGCGAGACCTGCCTTGCGGTGGTTCCGTTATACGAAAACAGCGAGGATATCCTCTCCGACGATCTTGATTTTGACATTGTAAGACTCAAGGAAGAAAACGGCGGTTTTGTTTTATCCCCCGTCGACAGTGAGAGTGAATTCGCTTCGCTTTACAAAAAGCTTGCAAAAAGAATTGATGATATGCTGTACGGCAATCCGTAAAATTCCTATGCAAAGTTAATCCCTGCTTTGTGCGCCGGCTGCGGCTGTATTAACCCAACACACTTTTATTAGGGAATCCCGATACTCTTTGCGAGGATTGCAGACCTCCCGACTTTTGTCGGACGAAGGGAGCGTGAGACGCAAAGGAGGATACCCACCTGCTTAAATGCAGGTTATTATCGCCGTGCAGCGGCAAAGCGGGGTTTAATTTGAATAATCCAACGTAAGCTGACGGAAGTCGAACCCATGCCGCCCGTCAGCTTAAGTCCTGCTAGGTTCCGCTCCCGCAGGACTTATTTTATACAGACAGCATCAAGAATATCAAAACCGACAGGAGGAAAATATGACGCCGTACAAATTAAAAAAACACCTGACACGCAAAGCAACATTTTATAATATAAACGACCCGAATATTCCTGCGGCACTTTTTACCGTAAAGAATGAACAGCCGCGGCTTGACGGGTTTCCCTATCCTCTGCCGTCCGCAAAAACGGACTATACCGTGCAGGCAAAAGGCGACGGCAGCATTATGTGGTATGCGGGAAAAACGGGTCTGACGCGATATGACCCCGACGGGGAATGCATCGAAGACAAAATAATGTATTTCAGTGCGCACCGTTATCTGCCGCACCGTACCGTGGACGCAATACTTCCCGACGGAAACGGAATATGGGCAAAATGCGGCAGCGGTGTTTCGCATATCGAATTGTTTGAAACAACATCGGAAGAAAAAGCCGAAATGCTTCTTGACGAAACGAACGAGTTCGTCATGCGGCGCGGCATGGTCAGCCAGCGTCATCTCAAAGAGGATCGCAACTACGACTCACGCGAGCATTACACATCCTGCGACAACGACGGTCTTTTTACGTCCGGCTACGCCGTCGCGGAAATGTATCACTATGCAACTCTCAAAAAGGAGCTCGGAGAACACAACCCGCGAACGCTGAATGCAAGAAAGAACGCAACCAAAGCGTGTGAAGCATGTCTTCTTTTGATGTACATTCACGGCAGACCCGAAGGGTTTATAGCGCGTTCGTACCATGTCACGGGCGAACCCGTGCCGAACGAAGGCATTTTTTACAAACGCGACGGCAAAACGGCGCACTGCATAGAAAACGATTACACAAAAAAAACAGGCAGAGCAGGCGAAGAAGTGCCGTGCGGATATCCGATTCCCGACCGCCTTGCCGCGCTTTACCGCGACCTCGGCTACACCGACGACGATATTACATACAAAGCCGATACAAGCAGCGATGAAGTAACGGGTCATTTTCTTCAGATGAAAACAGCACACGATATACTCGCGCCCGACGACCCGGAGCTTGACGAGCTGCTGAAGGACGCATGCAGGCGCACAATGAAGCATATAATCGACTGCGGATTTGAATTTTGCGAATCGTCGGGCAAGCCTACGACGTGGGCACGGTGGAGCATGCGTTACTTCAAAAACGACCCCATAGGATATGTCGATGCACCGCTCAACTCCGCAGAGCTCCTCGCCTATCTCAAGGTGACCGTGCATGTGACCGGCGAAAAGGGACTGTGGCAGGAAACATACGACAGGCTTATTGCCGACGGCTATGCCGACTTCGGCATCAAGCACGCGGAACGGTTTTTCCAGGGTGCCATGCGCGAGGGCGTTTCTCCGGAAGAAGACTTGATGTACGGCGACAATATGCTTGCGCTTATGACATATTGGATGCTGTGCACGCTCGAAAAGGACGAAACGCTTCTTAAAAAATACCGCGACGCGTTTAAGACGTGGGGTGCGATGATTCTGCGCGAACATACGCCCGGCTACGATTTTATGTTTATACTCTCGGTTCCGGAGGTCGAAGCAGATCTCGAAAAAGATGCCAAATGGTTCACTCACTTTGAAGCCAACCGCCTTACGGCATCCGTAACGACGGACAGACACGATGTCGCACTTAAGCTCGGACGGAACCGCGAAGAAAAGCGTTTCTGCGAAATTTCGGCTCTCCTGCCGCCGAATGAACGTTTTGTATCAAAATTTGACCGCAATCCGTATGCATTCGAACCGAATTCGGACAGGGGCAGAACAATCGAAAGCTGCTATATCTACACCTACGCCTACTGGATAGGCAGATACTACGGCATAATAGCGGAGGAGGAACAGCCGAAATGAAACTCGCCACAGTAAAAAATGCGTCGCTCTGTGATATAAAAACGGCAATAAACGCATTGGACACGAACAAAAAGTTAAGGGTGAACGGCTTGTACGCGGCGGATATCGAAGCGTTAAAAAACAGCTCGCCGGCTCTGTTTGCCCGTGTTGCGGATTTTATAAAAAGCGGCAGATGGTATCCGTTCGTCGGCACTTATTCGAACAATACGGAGCTGTCCTCTGTCGCCCTGATAAAAAGCTGCCTTTATTCCGTACAGTATTTCAAAACGAATTTCGATAAGGAATACCGCGTTTTTCACGGAGCAAAAATATACAACGGCTGTCTGCCGCAAATTATCTATTCGTCGCTTTTTGACGCGGCATTTATCGACAGCGAAACGCAGACGCGGTGGCTTTGCGGCACCGACGGTCACAGAACGCTTTCCGTATACGCGGAAACGGTGTCCGCAGACGACTGCACCGACGGCGAATTTATGACATATGAGGAATATGTGCAGCGGCTTTTCTCGTCGGAGCTGAACGTCGAAACGCTCACCGTCCCATCGGAATATACGAACCCCGACGCCGTTGAAAAAGAGCTTCTGAACGCCGAAGCTTATTCCGTCCTCTCCGGACGGGAACAGACCGCCGACATAAGAAAAGCATGGATTAAATATCTGACAGGCGACAAGAACGGCGCAGCTGCGGATGCGGTACGCATCTCAAGCAATAAAACTGCGGATATATCCTCCGTATTTCGGGTTTCGGAAAGCTCCGTAACAATCTCCGAACTGAAGTATGCCGAGGACGGCTCGGGCGACACGGTTTTGAGAGTACGCGAAACGTCGGGCAAAGAAAAAAGCGCATATATCATGTGCGACAGACTCAACGCGGGATTCCGC
>CAVFAD010000042.1:16200-16797 GCA_963620305.1 Bacteroidaceae bacterium
GCTTTGAAATTATGCCGTATGAAATTCAAACCTTCCGCATAAAAGGCGACGGCTCGGGCAGCGTCACGGAAATTTACATTTGCGAATAAAAGCTTAATATACCGCCGCTCGGTTTCACTGTACTTTTTTTGCATTGCCGATGATGAAAAATAAAAAAAACTGTTGCAATCAACCTCGACGTATGTTAATATAATTAACTGTACAAGCAAAGGAGGTGCAACAATGCCCAATATCAAGTCCGCAAAAAAGCGTGTTCTTGTCAACAAGACAAAGGCTGCCCGCAACAAGTCCGCGAACTCCGCGCTTAAAACCGCAATTAAAAAGGCTAACTCGGCAATTGATGCAAACGCTGCCGATAAAGCAGCGGTCGTTAACGCAGCTTTTGCAAAAATCGATCAGGCAGCGGCTAAGGGTCTTATTCATAAGAATAACGCCGCACGCAAAAAGTCCGCTCTTGCAAGCAAGCTCAACAAGGCTTAAGGCAACTCAAGCTAAAGCAGGCACTCCGTAAACCCACGGAGCCGCTCCGAAAACATCGAGGATAAACGGACCGTGTTAAACCGTTTATCCCATATATTGAAAGGACGGTAATTATAA
>CAVFAD010000043.1:0-15853 GCA_963620305.1 Bacteroidaceae bacterium
TGTCTGTCTGTCTGTCTGTCTGTCTGTCTGTCTGTCTGTCTGTCTGTCTGTCTAAAGATTGTCGCGCAATTCAACATTTTTGTCAACCCTTTATCTTCAACATTTGCACATTTTTGTTATCCACAGTTTACATTTTACTATAGCAAGCGAAAAATGTCAACACATTTTTTCGTAAATAAGCTCTGCGAAAGCAGATGCGGCAGTGTGCCGCACCTGTCGGATTTTTTACCAGTTGAGATTCCAGACTTCGACAATCTTTGCCGTCACCTTAAAGTCGGCGGACATAACCTTTACGTTGCCCGAACCTGTTATCACAACGGGAATCGTGTATGTACAGCTTGCAACATAGCCGTCGGAGTTTACCGTAAGCTGTATTGTTGAGCCGGTGTATGTCATATCGAGACGCTCAACCGTGACAATACTCGGAAGCTCGACATCGGTAATCGACATATATCCGCACGAAGCCGCATTGTGCTTGGGCGCGGGACTTTCAAGAGAGCTTGTTTCCTGAACAAGCTTTAGCGTTATGACGGTGTTGCCGCCGCTTTTTGACGCGGTCGCAGAGGCAAGTCCGTCCGCCGTCAGCGCAAAATTCTGACGTTTCGGCAAGAGGATAGGCACCGTCTCGCCCTCGGAGGTTGTCGTCTTGCCGTTTACAAACGTAAGAGTTTCGTCCGTAGGCTTGGCGACACTGCTTATTATCTGATTTGCGGTACTTTTTATCAGGCTGCCGCCGACGGAAATATCGTCAATATTGACATCAAATGACTCCTTGTGCCCTACCGTCAGCTTGCCCATGTACGCTTTCGACTTGTTGACAGCCGAGGTGACATACGAAAGGATTTCTGCCTTTGACCACTGCGACGGGTCTTTTTCCTGTGCCTGCGCCTGTGTCTGCGCTTCGGTCTGCGGAGCGGCGGAGGTCGGCTGAACGGTTACGTCGGTGCTGTTCTGCGGCACTGTCACCGCCTGTGTGACGGCTGTCGGTGCATCGGTCGGCTGCACATATGTCGGAGACGTAACAGGCTCGGTGTTGTAAACAAAGGTATACGCGCCGTCGGAGGACGGCTCCGTCACCTGCGGCTTTGTCACATCGAGAATATTGTTCGTATATTTAAGACAACCGCCCATGGCTGCGGCTGTAACGGCGCAAAGTGTAATCGCGGCGGCAGCCCTTAACATTTTCATTTTGAATCCTCCCGATATTCTTTTTACCGACACCCCGTCGGATGATATCCGACCCTCGTCAGATATAAAAAACCTTCTTTATCCATGCCCGCATGTGCTTCGAACGGTTGCAGTAAATTCCGAAACCGAGCAGCGACGCAAAGCATGCGGCGCATATAACGCCTGCGATGAACCAATTTTCGTTTTGGGTAAAATATGCGGTCGAAAGTCCCGCAAGCACCGTAAAAGCGACGGCATCGACAAGCAAATGTACGACAACAGCCGAAACAGACCGTTTTTTGCCGCGTACCCATACTATAAAGAAAAGAGCAGCCGCAGAGGCAAGACCTATTACGGTTGCCAATGCTTCCCATATGACAGCCTTTCCCGTACTCAGCGCGACGACCGTAAAGGAATAGACGACGCTTACGGCAGTATCAAACGCCCACATCAGATACGGACGTATCTTTTTTGTGATAAAAGGAAAGACAAACAGTATCCACAGCAAAAAACTCGTGGACGCGATATAAACCGCCCAAAACCTGTCTCTGAAAAAGAAAATATTTATCATCAGCAGGATAATATTCGGAATAAGCATTATCATGGTAATAATGCACGCGACGAACTTCCTTTGCAGACTTTTAGGAATAACGAGCCTGTCCGAAAACGGCTTTTCACTTTCCGCGCTTTTTTTCGGCGGTTGGTTCGGATTAAAAACAGGAGTGGAGCAAAGCGCACATTTTTCCGCAGACGGATCAAGCTCGACTCCGCAATTTACACAGTACGACAAAAAAATCACTCCCTGTTGCTTTCTATTTTAACATGAAGTCCCATTTTGACAAGGGAGGTAAAAAAAGCGCGCTCGATATCGCTTTCGGCAAAGCTGTTTGAAAAGGTCACGACAAGATTACCGTTGCAGGTCGCGACTCCGCACCGCGCTGCATTCAGCTTTCCCGGCGCAGGCATAAAAATGAATTTTTCGACATACGGTTTCATTTCATCGGGGATATCGACCGAGCCGAGATTGGTGATAAGAGATGAGGTGGTCTGTTCCGCGGTGAAATAGAATGAAACGGCGACACCCGCGTTTTTTACAAACAGCGGCATCGCACGGATTATCGGGTTGCGCTCTATCCCCATGTTTGCGGTTATCATCATATTGTGTTCCTTGGGGTCGTTCGCCAGCCGCAGCTGATATTTTACCTGCGAAAGCAGCTCTTCAAAGGAATAGCTGCCCTTATTCGGGTCAATCTTAACACGCATGCAGATCGTAAAATTGCGCAGCGTACGGGAACCGAAAGCCTTTCGCAAATCTACCGGAATCTGAATGCTGACTTCTTTTTTTCGCTTTTTGACGCATTCTGCGTTCTGCTTGTCGATAAGCACCCGAAGCATGAGCGCAGCCAAAAACTCCGTTACCGTGACTCCGTACGATTTTGTCACCCTGTGCAGCGACTCAAACGGAATTATCCCGGAGGTTATATTCACGGTGTGATACGGCATCCGCATACCGTTCGCATGATAAACATATTTGTCTCTGCGGTCGTATTTCGCTTTGGAATCGGCGTTCTTCACGAATGAATCTTCAAGCTCCGCGCTGCTGCATTCTTCGGTTATGTCGAGAACCGAGCGGCACGCGGGCACGGTGATTCCGTGTTTTAATTCCAGATAACGCGCGACAAGCGTTGATATAAATATCTTGCCGCCGCAGCCGTCGGTAAGAACATGATAGCAATCCACCGCAACACGGTTTCCGTGATAAAACACCTTAAAGAGGAACCGCCCGTTTTCGTTAAACTTAACGCGGTAAAGCGGATTTTTGATATCGGGCATAACGGCGGGAGAATTATTGTTTTCCTCAAGATAAAACCAAAAAAAGCCGTAACGGATGCGCACCTTATAGCATGGAAAGCGCGGCAATATATCGTCGAGCGCACGCTTCAGAATTTCAGGCTCTATCCTCTCCTTAAGCTCATAGCAAACGCGGAAGCTGTTTGACCATGTCCCGGAGTTCTGACCGGGAAAAATCTTCGCGGCATTGTCGAGCGTAAACCAAAACTTCTTTTTTTCTCCGAACACTTCAGCCATAAAAACCACCGTAAAGAAATATGGTTTAATTATACCTTTTTGCTCAACCGATTTCAACTGTTTTTACGATTATTAACATTTGCGGCGGGTTTCGCACCGTTTTCACATGTTTTTCTCCGCATTCTGCCTGTTTTTGCCATCCTTTTATGCCGCCTTATCCGAAAAAAAATTAAAATTAAGTGTTGACAACCGAATCCCGCCGTGATATAATCCATATCGTTCTCAGGGAACGGCTTTGTTTGCGAGAGTGGCGGAATCGGCAGACGCGCACGTTTGAGGGGCGTGTGGTAATCCCGTATGGGTTCAAGTCCCATCTCTCGCACCATATCGGATATTCATAAAGGATTTACTTTGTGAATATCCGATTTTTTTATTTCGGTTTTTGTCTGACCTACGCCTGCAGGAAGGGTACGGAAACAGGCACGGCTGTCGAAAACATTTCGGAATAAATGTTCTCAGTGAACGCCGTCGAGGTGTTTTCGCATATTTCTGCGCACACGGTTTATATGGCGTTCAAAGTCGCCGTTGTTTATCAGCTCCGCAAGGACATACTGTTCAAACGTCGGCACGGTGCATGAGTAAAATCCAAGCTTTTCGCGAAACGCATCGGCGAGCTTTTCGGGCAGCACGGCATAGCCGACGCGCATCGACGGCGATATTGTGCGCGAAAATGTGTTCATATATATGACGTTGTCCTCGGTCGAAAGCGCGAACAGCGTTTCGGTCGGAAGTGACGCGACGGAAAACTCCGAGCCGTAGTCCGATTCGATTATGATTCGGCTTGCCTCGTTCGCCCACCGTATGTATTCGTGACGTTTCGTCGCCGACGCGGTAACTCCGCTCGGAAAGCTGCGGTACGGTGTGGTTTGAAGCACGTCGGCTTTTGAATGCAGCAGCGCGTCGCCGTCGATTCCGTCCGACGATAACGGCAGCCGCTCAAAGGTCACTCCGGACGCAGCGTAAATTTGCTCTATCTTGTCATAAGACGGAAATTCAACCGCGTAAATTTTATCTCTGCCGAGCAGCTCGACAAGCAGTCGGTACAGATATTCCGCCCCCGAACCGATTATTATCTGCGGTTCGTTGATGTTTATCCCCCTGTTTCGGGCAAGATACCGCCTTATTGCCGTTTGCAGAACTTCGCAGCCCGTATTCGGCGGCTTGATAAGAATCGCATCGCGACAGTCCGTAAGCACTTTTCTCATTGTTTTGCTTAAGACGGATATCGAAAATGCGGGATACTCCGTCCCGAGGCAGCCTGACGGCGGCAAAGTCCTTTCCGCTCCCTGTTCGGCTGCCGCAAAACCGTCGCTTTTTTTGAATATCACAAAATATCCGCTTCGTTCGCGCGACTCCGCATACCCCTCGTCACACAGCAGCGCGTAGGCATGCTCAACGGTAACCGTGCTTACTCCCGTTTCGTCGGCAAGCAGCCGTTTCGACGGCAGTTTGGAATTGTACGGATAATTTTCATTGATTATGTCATTTCGCAGCTGTCTGTATATCTGCAGATAGGCGGGACGTTTTTCTTTGTTGACAGTGTAGTTCATCTGGTTATAATATTTTCTCCGTTTTTGATTATTTTATAATACCAAAAAGTATTATACACTGTTTGCAAAAATAATCAAGGAGGAATCCGAAATGCAGAAAAAATCCAATGCGAGAGGGACTGCCTTATGGCTGTGCATTACTGCGGTATTTATGGGAATGAATATAGCCTTGAGCTCGTTCGGCATACCCGTTCCCGGAGGGCACCTTTATCTTTGCGACGTTGCAATATGCACGGCAGCGATACTTGTCGACCCTCTGTCGGCTTTTCTCGTCGGCGGTGTGGGGTCGTTTCTCGGTGATTTTTTCTTTTATCCGACTCCGATGTTTGTATCGCTCGTCACACACGGACTGCAGGCAGCCGTTATATCCGTTTTTTCACATTACACGTTCAAAAAACATCCCTCGCTTGCGGCGGGTATCGGCGTTGCGGTCGGTTCGGTGATAATGGTTGTCGGTTATACTGTAGGACGCGCGTTTTTCTATGCAAATATACAGACGGCGATAGTGAAGCTGCCGTACGAAATATTGCAGGCGGGTGTCGGCGCGGTCGGCGGAATGCTTTTGTGCCGAAAATGCGGCTTGCAGAAGCTCTATACCGAGAAGATAGCCAAACATTTGAAATAACATTTGCACTTACTGACGCTTAAATGCTCGGACAGCGGTTTTTCTTTGCCGCTATTCGAGCATTTTTCGCAGTTTTAACAGTATTGTCTTTTCCTTTCGCGAGACCTGCACCTGCGTCATTCCGAGAAGCTTTGCGGTTTTGCTTTGCGTCAGAAATTCAAAATATCTGCATTCGATAATGCGCCGTTCGTCCGGCGGCAGCCGTTTTACGGCATCGTCGAGGTCAATAAGCTCGGCGCATTTTTCTTCGTGCGAGGCGGTGGGGATATCGTTTTCGGCGCAGTTTTCACCGAAGGTAAGCGACATTGCGGGGAGTGACGCGGAGAGGATGAGAGCCGCCTCCGCAGGTTCCGTGTCCGCTTCGGCTGCGATTTCCGAGATATCCGGCTCACGTCCGTTTTCCTCGGTAAGGCGTTCATGTATTTTCAGCAGCTCACGCCCTTTTTCCTTTGCCGCACGTCCTATTTTTACGCTGCCGCCGTCACGGAAAATACGTTTTATTTCGCCGAGTATAACGGGCACCGCATATGTCGAGAACCTAAACCCCAACGAACCGTCAAAACCCGCGGCGGCTTTCACGAGTCCCACGCATCCCGCCTGAAACAGATCGTCATACGGCACGCCGCGGTTGCGAAATTTGTTTGCGCACGCATGCACAAGCCCCATATTTTCGGTGACAAGCGGCGAATTTTGAAGTGCAAGGCTCATCTTTTTTCCTTAACCGCAAGTTTTTTTGTCAGCGTGACGAGTGTTCCTTTATCGGGGAACGAGCGGACGGATACCTTGTCCGAAAAGCTCTCCATAACACTGAAACCCAATCCGGAGCGGTCGCCGCCTGCCGTCGTAAAAAGCGGTTCCATTGCCTTTTTTACGTCCGCTATGCCGATTCCCCTGTCACGTATTCTTATTTTCACAATATTGCCGTCATAAAGTGTCCCGTCTATGTAAACCGTTCCTTCGCCGTCGGGGTATGCGTGAACTATGCAGTTTGTCACGGCTTCGCTGACGGCGGTTTTTATGTCGCATATTTCCTCTACGGTCGGGTCGCACAGCGACGCAAAGGCGGCGGTTACGGCACGGGCAAAGCCTTCATTGATTGATTTTGACGGAACGGTCAGTTTGAATCCGTTTATTCTTTTCATATATTTTCACCTGATTTCAACAAGTTTTTTCAGTCCGGACATTTCGACTATGCGTTTGTCGCGTTTTTTGAGTCCGCATACTTCGAGCGTTCCGTTTCTGCCGTTCATCAGCTTGCAGCGTCCCATGATAAGACCGATGGCGGATGAATCCATGAACGTTACGCCCGAAAAATCAAGCACGAGTTTTTTCGGTGAGTGCATAAGCACCGCCTCGTCCACCGTGTTTCTGACCGACGGTGCGCTGTGGTGGTCTATTTCGCCGTCGAGATATGCCGTGAGCACAGCACCGCTTACTTTGATTTTCACATTCCTGCCTCCGTTTTTTTTGAAGAAGATGATTGTCTGACACACCGTGCCCGCCTTTTGAAAAGCTGCCGCCGAGCCGTTCGGCGGTAAAAAAAAGCCTTCCGCACATAATGATAGCGGAAAGCACATAAATATTATGTCGCAATATGAGGGACACGAAAATTTTCCGTGTCCCTCGCTTTAAGAATCCGTGCCGTCCGGCGGCTTTTATCGGATGTCGGGATGCTTCAGCACTCCGGTGCGGCGAAGCAGATATTCATCGCTCCATTCAGCGTTTTCGGAACGCCACGCGTACGGTCCGTGCCAGCTTTCGTTCTCTTTTGTCAAATGAAGCGGTCCGAAGGTATTGTAGCGGTGAATATACAGCTTCAGTCCGAGCATGTGCCTGCCCGGAGTCAGTCCCGTTACGGGGAGCTTATACGGCGAGTAGATGATATTGCCCTTTTCTTCACCGTCAATGTATACGCTTTGGAGTGCGCCGCGATAAAATGATGAGCATATTTCAACGGTGCCGTTTTCCGTTTCGAACGGCGCAAAATACGTAACGGCACCGCCGTAGAACGGGAACCCGAACCGTGTGAGATCGCCGAACGGAATTTTTTCGGGCAGTGCGGTTATTATGCCTTCGCTGCCTGCGGCACGAACGCCGAACGCACCGAGAATAAATACGTTTTCGATGTTCCTCCGTGAGCCGAACGGTATCGAGAGCACAAGCTCGTTTTTGCCTTTTTTGATTGCGGGAAGTTTTACTTTGTAAATGCGGATGTCGACGTAGCTGCCGCAGATATCGCTCGGCACTTTTTTGCCGTTGAATACAATCTTCGTTTCTTCGGCATTTTCGAGTGCGAGGTGTGCGCCCGTATATTCGATTTCGCTTTCAAACACAAACCTTATCACCGCCGTTTCCGGAGCGGAATCATCACTCATGCAGTACGGCTGCACCACGTCGCCGTTCCTGTGCGGGAGACTGCACCTGTCGCGCAGTATATTGTCGAGTTTTAATATTTCGGTTCGCGGATAAAATTCCGTATCCGATTCAAGCTTGAATTCTGCCGCATCAAGCACAAGAACGTTATCCTCGCTCAATTCGTAATCGACGGTATTGCCGAAAAGCGGCTTGCCCGTTGTTTTGTCGGAATTCACCGCCGTTGTATTTTCGCCGCAGCCGCTTTCGAGGTAAAACAGAGCGGAATCGTAGCCGTACATTTCTTCGCTTATTACGGTTTTTCCGTTTTTCGTACTGTATGCGGCGGGAAGGATATCGCCGCTTGCCGTGTCGTATTCCGTCACCCTGTATTCCCCGTTCACGGTAATGCGCAGTCGGTCACTGCCGTCCGTGTCGGCATTATGCGGTTCGTTTGCGTGTGCGATGAAAAGCCAGCTTGCGCCGTTGTCCTCCCGCAGCTGATATATGTATGAGTCGGTGAGTCTGCCGTCGGACAGTCTGACGGTTACATCGCGTTCTTTGTCGAGCGCAGCAAGGAGCGATGCACGTGAAAAATCAATATTCTCGGCAAGCTCGGCAAGGCGCGCACCGCGCTCCGAGCGTATGCAATCGCACATTTCGGGAGCTTTGCCCATGATATAGAGATGACCGCCCGCTTTTGCAAATTCTTCGAGTCTGTCGTAAGTCGAGCTTCTCAGCGTTTCGTTACCGGGGAGTATAACGGCATCGTATTTCATTTTGCCGACACAGAGCGGAGCACCGCCATTTTCGCACAGCGACGGCAAAAGGCTTTCACAGATGTAGTCAAAATCCATACTGCCGCGCAGAAGCCACTCCGTAACGTTTTTGAAGTTTGCTTCAAGTCCTTCGCGGAACAGCGCGGAGGTGTCGTTCGGTCCCCAGTGCAGCCAAAAGCTTTCCGCGGGATGCACCACGGCTATGCGGACTTTCGGTTTTCCTCGCGTCATAGCGGTGTTTACACGTGCAAAATGGTCTTCTATCAGGTTGTATTTTTCAAACCACGGGGACTGGTACGATATCGACGCGGGATAGTCGCGCTTCGCTTCACCCTCCATGCCGTACCATGAAAGGTGCGGTACGCGAACGGTTATGCCGAGAGCCGCCTGCCAATCACCCTGATGCTTGTAGGTTCTGAAGTCGCAGTCCCAACCCGTTACGCCGTAAAGCTCCGACATCACGCCCTCTCTGCCGTACTGATGCGCGGCGCTTTGCGCCTGCTTTGCCGTGGTAAATTCGTGAGCGTTGCACAGCATGTCGATACCGGGCAGCTCAAATGAACGGTATGAACGCATGGCTTCACCGACCGCTGCCGTTTGTGAAGTGAGCGTCGGTTCTTCCATCATGTGACCTGTCAGCGCAATTCCGTTTTCGGCGCACCAGCCGCCCACGGTATCGGCGAAGGAGCTCGCAAACAGCTCCGAAACGAAATCGTGATATCTGTACCGCGCAAGGCTCGCTCCGTGAATATCCCATATGAGTTCGGGAAGCGTGTCAAGAATGTCCGTTCCGTATCGCGCTTTGTATTTTTCGGGCAGAGCGTCCGTCCAGGGCAAGCTTACGCTGCAGTCGGTGTCGAAAGAGTTTTTGAGCGTTTTTTTTCGCATCACCTGCGGCTCGTCGGTAAAAATTGCGGGAACGGTTTTGTCAAATTCGTCGCCTACCGCCTCTTTGTACCGCTCGTGCGTCACCTCAACGAATTTTTTTATTGCGTCGGGATTGAGCGTGTCGACATATGTGCCGTCGTTGTGCCAATGTGACGGACGGCTTATTTCGACAAAAGCATACCATTTTCTGCCGTCTGCTGCGTCGTTTTCGCCGATACGTTTATATGACGCGAGATATCCGGTCGCATCAAGCGTAATGTCATAGCAGGCGAGAATATGCCCGTTTGCGCTTTCATCGGCGGCACACGGCATGTCCGTAAAAAGCAGCGTACGGGCGCGGAACTCCTCACTGCCGCGTGTAACAAGTCCGCCTGCCGAGCCTGACGGCCAACGGTCTTCGTCGTAGAGCCACGCGAGCATTTCTTCCGCCTTTGCTTTTTTTACGCAGTGACGGATAAGCTCCATGTATTCGTCGCTCAGATATTTGTTTTTAAGTCCGGTGCGTACGTGCATGTGGAAGCCGCCGAATCCCATTTTTTTGAAAATATCTATTTGTCTTGAAAGCTCGTTTTCTTCAAGCATATCGTTCCATGCCCAAAACGGCGTACCGCGATATTCGCTTGTCGGTGAGCGAAAAAGCTCGGATGAAAGCTTTGTTGAGTTGTTTTTCTTATACAGCACGGGTTTCTCTCCATTCTTTTTGTTATCGGCAAAAATAATGTAACATATAATTTAGAAAAAGAAAACCCGCTTTGTACTATTTTTTTCGGAGGCGCAACGGTGAAAAACAAAAAAATATCCAAAAACACAATGCTGATCGTAATAATGTTTGCGGTATGGCTTATAATAGCCGCAGCAATAGTCTACATGACGCTTACGGTACACACGGCGGCATCGGAGCGGAAAATTCCCGTATACCGCGTCGTCACTGACGAAAAAAAAGTTGCCGTCACATTCAACTGCGCGTGGGACGATTCGTCAACGGACAGCGTTCTGCGCACGCTCAGAGAACACGGTGTGCGCTGCACGTTCTTCTTCGTCGGCGACTATGCGCGAAAATACCCCGAGGATGTACGGAAAATAATAAACGACGGACACGAGCCTGCAAATCATTCCGACAGGCATCTTTCCCCGTTAAAGCAGAGCTATACGGAGCTGCTCGAGGACATTTCAAGCTGTAACGATACCGTAAAAGCCATTACGGGGAAGGAGTGCAAGCTCTACCGCGCCCCGTCGGGAGAATACTGCAACGACGCGATTTCCGCTGCCGAAAGCCTCGGTATGACGGCGGTGCAGTGGGACGTGGACAGCCTTGACTGGAAAGAGAAAACACCTGCCGAAATGCTCGAAAAAATACGCACGAAGACGGTAAACGGCTCTGTAATTCTGTTTCACCTCGGCAAGGCGAACACCGCCGAAGCACTGCCCGACATTATAGATTACCTGCAAAGCAGCGGCTATACGCTCGTAACGGTGTCGGAACTGCTGCCCGACGGCGAGTACGAAATTCTGCACGACGGCGCGGCAAAGCTTTTGACGGACAAATCCCTTTCGGAATCGACGGCGGCAGCCGAAAAAAATAAAAAATAATGCTTGACAAAAGAATCGGGTTGTGATAAACTACTTTTCGCACGAGGGGAGCACCTCTCGTAAATATCCGGTGTCTATAACATTGAGGTTCCACCCGTTCCCATCCCGAACACGGTAGTTAAGCTCAACTGTGCCGAAAATACTTGGCGGGCAGCTGCCCGGGAAGATAGGTCGTCGCCGGAATCTTAAACACATCTTGAAAAAGGTGTGTTTATTTTTTTGCGTAAATTTCCGCAGTAATTTTCACGGCTCAGGCGGATTTCGGCGCGAAAAAAATCAGAAAAATTTTTCTGCGGATGAATACTCTCTTCCGTATGCGGAAAAATAGTAAGAAAACGACGGGAATGGTTGAATTGACAAGACGGACGGATCTTGCGCTTGAATGCCGCGAAAATTCGGGCGGCGAAATCGAAGGCGTCGGAGTGTCGGAACGTGAGTTTGACGGCGGCAGGCTGACCGAAATAAATGTTTTAAGCGATGAGGGCGGCAAAAGGCTCGGCAAGCCGAAAGGGAGATATATTACAATGGAAACCGACGGTTTTCCTGAGGGCGACGGACTTTTTTGCGAGGCTTCGGACGAGCTTGCGCAGTGCGTGCGTTCGCTTGTACCGGACACGGGAACCGTACTTGTTGCGGGTTTGGGAAATACGGGCATCACCCCCGATGCGCTCGGTCCGAAATGTGCGTCCATGATATTTTCGACACGCCATATTGACGGCGAAACGGCAGAAAAGCTGTCGCTGCCGCCGCTGAGAAGCGTATGCGCGGTGGCTCCCGGCGTTACGGGACAGACGGGAATCGAAACGCTTGAGATTATAGCCGGAATATGCGATAAAATTAAACCGTGCTGCGTTATTTGCATTGATGCGCTTGCGGCGGGAAGCGTAAAACGGCTTGCAAAAACGGTACAGATAAGCTCTGCGGGTATAGAGCCCGGTTCGGGTGTAAACAATGCCAGGCGAGCCGTAACGCATGAAACGCTCGGAATTCCCGTTATCGGAATCGGTGTGCCGACCGTTGTTGACGCGGCAAGTCTTGTTTGCGACATTTCGGGTGAAAGTACGAAAAAAGAAGGCGAATATACAAGTCTGGTTGTTACCCCCGGAAATATAGACGTCGTGATAAGCTCCGCCTCGCGTTTTTTGGCTTTAGCCGTCAACAGGGCACTGCAGATCGGCTTGTCCGCAGAGGAGCTTTTGAATGTGATGTAGTATTATTTTTTGCCGAAATTCATATAATACAGCAGTCATGGATCCGAAAGGTGTGTTTATATGAATAACGGGAAACCGTTCGGCGGGGGTCTCTTTCTTGCTGCGGGTGCGGCTGCAGTGCTGCTCACCGTGTTCGTCATTGCGCCCAATTCAGGTACTGCGGCGCAGGTTGTTCTCGATGCTTTTCGCCGAGGCATATCGTTCGGCGGGTATGCCGTAAAAAATGTGTCTGCCGAAAAAACCGCAGCGGGCGATGAAACCGCCGACACGCCCGAAACGTCACCTGATTCGGCTGCGGCACTTCTGCACGAGGGCGAAACGGAAAGCAAAGCCGATACAAAAAACACCGACGGCACCGAAGCATATGAAACACCGTCCGATATTTGCGCAATGCGTGACGAATATATCGCGGCTTTTGCGGAGTCGACACCGCAGGGCAAGGTCACGGAGTGCTTTTTTACGACGAACGGCGCAACGGCAAGCGTCGGAAACGTCCACATTAAAAATACCACGTCCGAAGCTCCCGATTTTGCGGCACTGCTGAATGAAGGCTTTTCGATAGATGTATCGGCACCGACCGAGCCGACAGTGCTTATATTCCACACGCACACCACGGAGAGCTATCTTATGGCTGATAACGGAGTATTTTATTCCGATTATCAGACCCGTTCCGAAGACCCGTCCCGCAACATGGTGCGTGTCGGCGATGAGATATGCAAGCGGCTTGAGGAAGTCGGGATAGGTGTTATCCATGACACGAATATTTATGATGCGACGTACAACGGCGCGTACGCGCGTTCGCGTACGACAGTGCTCGAATATCTTGAAAAATACCCGTCAGTAAAAGTAGTGCTGGATGTTCACAGGGATGCCGTATATACAAGTGATACCGACCGATTAAAGCCTGTATGCGAAATAAACGGAAAGAAGGCTGCGCAGGTCATGATAATTACGGGTGCTCAGGGCGGTCCCGTTGCTTCGTTCCCGAATTGGCAAGAAAATCTGCGCTTTGCGCTTGCGCTTCAAAAAAAGGTGCAGAGCAAATACGAAGGTCTTATGAAACCGCTGTATTTTTGCTACAGACGTTACAACATGGACGTGACACCGTGTTCGCTGCTTCTTGAATTCGGCAGCGATGCCAACACTCTCGACGAAGCGGTGTATGCCGCGTCTATGCTCGGTGCTTCGCTCGGGGAACTAATAAAAGAAAGCGCGGCGGGATAATAACATAACGGCACATCGGGAGGAGTAATACCGTGAGGGAGAAAGACACCGTAAAAGGAGCGAGAATGCTTTTCTGTAAAATTGTCGCCGTACCGCTTGCCGTGCTTGCCGCTGCGGCTTTTACGGGCAAGGCGGGATACAGAACCGCAAGGATGCTCGGAGAGGAACGCACGGGAATTTTTGATTTTGCTTCGGTAAAGGAGCTTGTGCGGCAGGCAGCCGATATTTTGGGAGTTGCACCGAACCGAAAAACGTGATATTATTGTAAACGGAAGGCACAGTGCCCTCAGCTTATTGTTACGGAGGAATGAAAAATGTTACCTATAGGACTTCAGCTTTATTCGGTCAGAACCGAAATGGAAAAAGATTTTGCGGGTACCCTTAAAAAGGTAGCCGACATGGGTTACGACGGAGTCGAATTTGCCGGACTTTTCGGACACGACGCACAGGAGATAAAAACACTGCTTGAGGAGAACGGACTCAAGGCAGTCTCTGCTCACGTCCCGCTTGCGGAAATGCTTGAGGATATCGACAAGGTTATTGACACCTACAAAGCTATAGGCTGCAAATATATTGCAATTCCCTATGCCGACGAAAAATATCATCCCGATAAACCCGATTTCGGTGTTCTGCTCGAAAAAGAGGCGGAAATAGGCAAAAAATTCAGTGAGAACGGATTGGTTCTCATGTATCACAACCACGATTTTGAATTTGTAAAAGTCGACGGCAAATACGGACTTGACATTATGTACGATACCGTTCCCGCACAGTATCTCCAAACGGAGCTTGATACCTGCTGGGTAAATGTCGGCGGTGAAGACCCTGCGCAGTACATACTCAAATATTCGGGACGCACGCCGGTAGTGCATCTTAAGGATTTTGTCATGAAAGGCAAAGATAAACCAAAAAAACTCTATGACCTTATCGGCATAGACGACGGAGGCGAACAGGCGAGCGAGGACGATTTCAGCTTCAAACCCGTCGGTCACGGTGTGCAGGATATTCCCTCGATAATCGCAGCCTCCGAAAAGAGCGGTGCTCAGTGGCTCATAGTGGAACAGGACAACCCCGACAAGGGCAACACCGAGCTTTCGGCTGTCAAAATGAGCATCGATTACCTGAGAAGCCTTTGAGGCACGGTGACGCGCAATGCTGAAAAAATACAAAACGGAAATTATCGTCTTTTATACTCTTGCAGCAGCGGCAACGGTTTTTGCGACGTTTTTTGACCTCAAAATTGACATTGCGCTCAACAATCCGACAAACCCGTTTGCCGTGTGGCTCTACCGCACCGGCGAATTTCCGTCACGGCTTATCTGTCCGCTTGCGGGTGCGGTCGTTTTTCTCTGCTCCGACAAAAAATTTTTCAAAGCGGCGGGTGCCGCGCTGTGTCTCGGCGGCAGCATGTACATGGGGTACTATATCGGCAAGCACTTCTTTGCCGAGGAATACCGCATGATGTTCAGCCTGTTGTGGGGTTTCGGCTTCGGTACGGGACTGCTTTACGGCATACACTTTATCAACGTGCCGGACAGACTGAAAAAACCGCTTTTTACGGCGGCAATTATCGGCGTATGCGTAATGGCGGTGCAGCTGCTGACGGTAGATGTAATGAAAAATCTGTGGGGGCGCATTCGCTTTCGCGATTTAACTGCGGCGGACGGTTACTCCGGATTTACGCCGTGGTTTGTCATAAACGGCAAAAACGGAAGCAAGTCTTTTCCGAGCGGTCATGCAGCCGGCGCGGGAATGAGCTATCTTATGATGCTTCTTCCGTTTGTCGACGAAAAACGGGCAAAATACAAGGCGGCTTATTTTTGGGTTCCGTTCGTTTATACGTCAGCCGTTGCGTTGACAAGGCTTATTATGGGAGCGCACTATTTAAGTGATGTCGCCGTCGGCGGTACAGTTGCTTTCACGTATGTACTTGCGGGTATAGAGGTTTATAAAAAGCTGCGCGGTTAATCACGTTCGCATCCTTGCGGATTTAATCAGTCCTCTTTACGTAAAATACGCGGAATTTCGGAGATTCACCGATAACTCTGCAATAATTCAAAGCGCCGCAGACCGAAATCGGCTTTTTAAAACCGATTAAAACTCCGAAATAACAAAAAAGAAAATTTGACATTTGAACTTTTATGGTGTATACTATAGAAAAGGTATTATTTTGACTGAAAGGAGTCATTCTTTATGGACAACGTTCCCGCTCCCGTGCAGGTGCTCATTGACTGGTTTATTCTGCTTATCTCGACGATAGTGACCTTCTTCAAAAGACTTAACGGCGGCGAAGAGGAAACGACAACTGAACCGACTTCGGCGAACGAATAATTACCTTCGATTTCATTTTTGAGCTCCGCAAAAGAAAAAAACGGCTGAAAT
>CAVFAD010000044.1:0-13992 GCA_963620305.1 Bacteroidaceae bacterium
AGACTCATCATTGCACACAGCATCATATTTTCGTTTTAGTTTATTGAAAATGTTAGGAAAAGTCCATTCAGAATCTTCTAGTTTATGTTCTGTGTTTCGAGAGTGTACCGTCCGGCTCCGAAAATGTCGAGCGCCTGACCGTTCATGAAAAAAACGGCTTCCTGACTCTCGTGGACGATAAGCTGTGAAAGGCTGTTGAAATCCTCGCACGGGTGCTTCCATATAAACGTTTTATTGTTGCCCTCGTACTTGATTATCTCCGCTGTTTGACCCATAAGTATACCTCCGTGATTTGTGATACAACATAATCCGTATTATGTTGTAATTGGTACGGTATACAAAAAACCGAGGAGCCTTTTTTAATTACAATTCATCAAAAACGGCATGAAAATATAAGCCTTTTTATCATTTGCGGCAAAAAGGCTTGCTTTTATTATGCTTTTTTATGCAAAAAACACTGAAAAATGCCATCTTCTCAACAAAAGAACTTGTATTTTGTCCGACAATATAATATACTTATTGAGAAGTCGAATCGAACAGCGCAGTTCGGGGCGAATAACGTACAACATAATACGGATTATGTTGCAGCCGTCTTCGGCGGCTTTTTTATTTACAGTATCAGGTGCATTTTCTCCATGCGGCGGCGGTGCTCCGTGCCTGTCGAGATAATGTATATCCGCGTTGTGTTTACGCTTGAATGACCGAGGATATCCGCTAACTTGACTATATCCTTTTCGATAAAATAGAAAGTCCGTGCAAAAAGGCGGCGCAGATTATGCGGAAAAACCTTCTGCGGCAAAACATTTGCTTCTGCGCAGATGCTTTTCATCTCGCGCCATATGTTCGTGCGGTCAACGGGTTTGCCGGAACGCGTTACAAACAGAGCACCGCTTTTTATGCCGTTGCTTGCGGCATACGAAAGCAGCTTTTTCCTTAGCGCCTTTACGATAAATATTGTCCGCGTTTTTTCCTTGCAGTTCACCGTTGCTTCGCCGCGTCTTGCCGCTTCTACCGTGATATATTTCAGCTCGCTTACACGGATGCCCGTGCCGCACACGGCTTGCAGAATAAGCGACAGCCGCATATTTTTCTTCTTTTCCGCCGCCCGACACAGTCGCATATATTCCGTTTTTGTCATTTCCTTTTCTTCGGAGCAGAATGCGGATTTTTGCAGCCTGACCGCCTTGACTTTTATCTCGCCTTTGTTGATAAACGACAGAAATTTGTTTATCCCGGCGAGCATGGAATTTACGCTTTTTGCGGAGTATCCGTCAATCAGGAGCTTTTTGTATGCCATGACGGTTTCTTTTGTAGGCTCGCTGCCGTCCGCAAACAGTACAAAAGCACCTGCGTCGCGCATATATTTTTCGACTGTCGCCGCGCTTTTTTCCTCAGATATCAGATAATTTTTGAAATCACATAATGTTTTCGGTGTTACCTGCATATTTATTCTCCCTTCCGATATAAAAAGACCCGCACACGGGACATTGTTACATATCCCGATGTACAGGTCTTTTCTTTTTTTTGTTTATCAATCTGTGAGTATGCAGGCGGTTTCGGGCGGGATGCGGACGGTGCCGCCGAAATTTTCGCCGCCGCAGAAAGCGTGCATGTCCTGCATGTCGGGATTGAGGACATAGTCTATTGTGTCGGGGTTTTTGTTGACTATGCAGGCGACGCGCCGTTCACCCTGTTTGTATCTGAGATACGCGGCGCAGCCGAGCGCGGACGAGAGCGGATAGAACCCGCCGTTTGAGAGCACCCTTGCGTCTTTTCTGAACGCGCCGAGCATTTTGTGAAATCCGACAAGGTCGGTGTCCTCACCGCCCCACGGGTAGCAGGCGCGGTTGAACGGGTCCTTGCCGCCCGTCATGCCCGCTTCGTCCCCGTAGTATATACAGGGTACTCCGGGGAGTGTAAAAAGCATGCACAGTGCCGTTTTCAGAAGCTTTTTCGCGTGCGAGAGCGTTTCGGGAGAGTAGGAGAGCCGACTTTGCGCAAGGCGGGACATGGAGCCGCAGCTTATTCCGCTCAATACCGTCAGTATGCGCTCGGTGTCGTGCGTACCGAGAAAATTCATGCACAGGTTCATTATTTTCGGCGGATAGTTGAGGTATACCGAGTAGATTCTGTCCATGAAAAGCTGCGCATTTGAAGTGAGCAGAAAATCGGTTATCGCCGTTCTGAACGGGTAATTCATTACGGAATCGAGCTCGCTGCCGCAAAAATATCTGCGCCTGCCGCCCTGACTTATTTTGCAGCTTGCGTCCTCCCACACCTCTCCGAGGAGCATTTTGTCCTCGCCGTGACGCTTTACCGCCGCACGTATCTTTTCTATAAAGCCGTCGGGCAGCTCGTCCGCAACGTCGAGACGTATTCCGTCCGCGCCGAGCGACAGCCAGCGGTCGATGACACCGCCCGTCCCCGTTATAAATTCGGCGTAGGAGGGATTTGTTTCGTCGACCTCCGGCAGTGTTTTGAAATTCCACCAGCCTTTGTAGTCGTCGCGGGTTTTGCCGAACGAGTACCACTGTCTGTACGGTGAATTTTCGTCGTTGTACGCGCCGCCGCTGCCGTAGCGGCTGTTTTTGTTGAAGTATACGCTGTCCGCGCCCGTGTGGCTGTAAACTCCGTCAATCAGAATTTTTATGCCGAGCGAGTGCGCGGTGCCGCACATTTTTTTGAAGTCCGCGTCCGTGCCGAGAAGCACGTCGGGACGCATATAGTCGGCAGTGTCGTAGCGGTGGTTGGAGTGCGCTTCGCATATCGGATTCAAGTACACGCACGTAACGCCGAGAGAGGCGATATACGGCAGCTTTTCGGTGATACCCTCAAAGTCGCCGCAAAAATAATCGTTGTTCCTGACAGTTCCGTTTCCGTCGGGTTCCCAAACGGGCATGTTGCCCCAATCGGTGCGTATGACCCTGTCCGTCGGAATATTTTCTTTTTTGCGTCCCGAAAAATTGAATCTGTCGGGGAAAATCTGATAAAATGTGCCGCCCGCAAAACAGTCGGGAGTCTGCATATCGGACGGATAAACAAACTGCTCCCATTCACCGACGCCGTCTACGGAGCCGCTTTGGCTTGTTCCGACGCGCCGTATAAGCGTGCGTCCCCATGCGGTGTCGTATTCAAAACGGTAAAAATACGCGCCCGGTTCGTCAAACGTCACGTCGGTGAACCACTGTTCGTTAACGTTGTCGGTGCTCTCCCAGTTCATGGAGCGGTATTCGTCCTTCTTTCCGTCGCGCTTTATTACAAGGTCGACGTGCGTTACGCGAAAGGAGCGCGGCAGAAGCACACGCAGCCGCAGGGAGGTACCTGCGGCGACTGCTCCGATTACCGATTTATGGAATTCCTTTGCTGCATTAAAAGGCTCGAGCATGGCTTTTATTTAACGGGTACGGTGTGCCAAATGTCCTTTGCATAGTCCGCAATCGAGCGGTCGGCTGCGAAAATGCCCGCGTTCGCGATATTGGCAAGTGACATTTTGAGGAATTTTTCCTGCTGCGTATACAGTTCCTCGGCATGTTTTTCGGCAAGATAATAGTCCGCAAAATCGGCAAGGCACATATACGGGTCGTGGTGCTTTATCGTTTCGCCTATTTCGGGGAACGACTTGCCGTCAAAGGTGTGCGTGTTGAGATAATCTATCGTTTCCTTGAGAGTCGGGTTGTTCATATAGTAATTTCCGGGATTGTAGCCGGTCGACCTGAGAAGTTCGACTTCGGGAGCTTTCATACCGAAAATTATGATATTGTCCTTACCTACCGCGTCGTGAATTTCGATATTTGCGCCGTCCATCGTGCCGAGCGTTATCGCGCCGTTTATCATAAGCTTCATGTTGCCCGTGCCGCTCGCCTCGGTACCCGCAAGGGAAATCTGCTGGCTTATTTCGGCGGCGGGCATGAGAAGCTCGGCTTCGGTGACACTGTAATTTTCAACGAAAACGACTTTCATGTATTTGTTGACAGCGGGGTCATTGTTTACGGTTTTTGCAAGTGCGGAAATAAAGCTGATTATTTTCTTTGCGACATAATATCCCGGCGCGGCTTTCGCTCCGAAAATGTACGTGTGCGGGACGTAACTCCCGTTCGGGTTGTTCTTTATTTCGACGTACCGCGCGAGAATCGCGAGAGCGTTCATTTCCTGACGCTTGTACTCGTGCAGACGCTTTACCTGAACGTCGAACAAAGAATCAATGTCAAGCTTTTCGCCCGTAAGGTCAAAAATATGCTTTGCAAAACGCTCCTTGTTGCCGCGTTTTATTTTTGCAAGCGATTTCAGTACGTTTTTGTCGTCCGCGAATTTGTTGAATTTCGACAGCTCGGACGCGTCGAGAATGAAGCCGTCGCCTATCTTTTTTGTGAGGAGCTCCGTGAGCGCGGGGTTGGACTGGCACAGCCAGCGGCGGTGCGCGATGCCGTTCGTGACGTTCGTGAATTTTTCGGGAGTGAGTCTGTAGTAATCGTTGAAAACGGTGTCCTTGAGTATCTGCGAATGGAGCGCGGAAACGCCGTTTACCTTGTGACATGACGCAACGCAGAGATTTGCCATTCTGACCGCTCCGCCCGAAATTATCGCGGTGCGCTCCACGAAATCGGCATCGTGCGTCGTGTTCCACGTATAGGCGCGGAAACGGTTGTCGATTTCTTTGATAATCTGATAGATTCTCGGCAGCAGACGCTTTACGAGGTCCTCGCCCCACTTTTCGAGAGCCTCCGCCATAACGGTGTGATTCGTGTACGCGACCGTTGCCGTGACGAGCCGCCATGCGTCGTCCCAGCCGTAGCCGCATTCGTCGAGAAGAATGCGCATGAGCTCGGGTATCGCGAGTGTCGGATGAGTGTCGTTTATCTGAATAGCCGTTTTTTCGGGCAGGTTTTCAACCGTGCCGTAGCGGTGAAGATGGTACTGTACTATGTCCTGTACCGAAGCGGATACGAGGAAGTACTGCTGACGCAGACGCAGGCTCTTTCCCTCGGGGTGGTTGTCGGCGGGGTAGAGCATTTTCGAAATTGTCTGAGCCATTGCGTCGCGCTCTACTGCACGAAGGTACTGTCCTTTGTTAAAAAGCTCCATATCCATGCCGGGAGCCTCCGCCGACCACAGGCGCAGAACGTTTATGCCCTTGCCGTCCTTGCCCGAAACGAACATGTCGTGCGGAACGGCTTTTATGACATTCGCGTCCGTTACTTCAACATAGTGGTGCGAGTCCGCCCAGCCTTCTTTTATATTGCCCTCAAAGCTGACGTCTACGGCGCGTTCTTCACGGCGGGTAAGCCATACTTCGCCGCCGGGCAGCCAAAAGTCGGGCAGCTCCGTCTGCCAGCCGTCGACGAGCTTCTGCTTAAAAATGCCGTATTCGTAGAGAATAGAGTAGCCGCGTGCGGGATAGCGGCCCGTCGAGAGCGCATCGAGATAGCATGCTGCGAGCCGTCCCAATCCGCCGTTGCCGAGTCCCGCGTCGGGTTCGCAGTCGTAGAGCTTGTCGAGCTTTATGCCGTAACCTTTGAGCACCTTTTCAAAAACGCCCGTGAGGTTGAGGTTATATAAGTTGTTCTTAAGGCTCCTGCCCACAAGAAATTCCATTGAAAGATAATATACGCGCTTTGCTTCGCTCTTATCGGCAAGCGAATCGAATTCGCTTTTGCCCTGCGCCATGAGCTCGCACAGTATCATTGCGATCGCTCTGTAAAACTGATCATAGGATGCAGTGTCCGCCGTGACTCCGAAAAAGTGGAGAAGCTTGCCGTCGAGCAGCTCTTTTGCTTTGGCTTCGGAAAGGGAATAATTCATACAAATCCTCCAAAAATAAATCGAAAAACAGCGAAATTTTTTCGCTCGTTTATCTATTTTATACTATTTTTACCGCATTTACAAGGGGTAATGCAAATTTTATTGAGAGTGCGAAAAAGCGTTACCCGTGCGTTTCACCGTGCCGCACTTTTATAAAGCTTTTCACACTGCCCGATGCAAAACTTTTTCGGCTTCTGTGCGCAAAAAAATGTTGACGTAAACACGTCGGCGGAGTATAATAACAGCGTTGAATTTTCAACAATTCAAAAAAGGAGTTGAGCTTATGGATACAGGCGACAGTTGCACGAATTCGGGCGGCCGAAGTAAGTGCACCGAAAACACGGACGGTGTTCCCTTGAGTACGCGTTCGGCGGTTTTTGCAGCCGTCGGTTCCGGCTCGGCGAAGAATACCGTTTAACGGCACCCCTGTTCGTGTTGACTTCCTGTAGAACTGCGCCGCAACGGCGCAAAAAACCGTACGGAGGTAAACACAAATGGAAACAAAAAAAGAAACGACCCTTGTCGAACAGGCTCTCGAGCTTATCGAAGAACGCAAATTCGCGCAGCTTCACGACCTCATTCACGAGGAAAACGCAGCGGACATCAACGAAATCATCGACGAAGTAACACCCGAACAGGGCGTTATCATATACCGCCTTTTGCCGAAAGAGCTTGCGGCGGAGGTTTTCGTCGAAATGGACCCCGATATGCAGGAGTTCCTCATCAATGCGTTCAGCGACGCGGAGCTTAAAAACGTGCTCGACGAGCTGTATTACGACGATACTGCGGATATCATCGAAGAAATGCCCGCAAATGTCGTCAAGCGTATTCTCAAAACCGCCACACCCGAAATGCGCAAGGCGGTAAACGAGCTGCTCAAATACCCCGAGGACTCGGCAGGCTCCATTATGACAACGGAGTTTGTCCGTCTGAAAAAAAATTACACGGTCGAAGATTCCCTCGACCTCATACGCAAGGTCGGTATCGACAAAGAAACCATATACACATGTTATGTTACCGATGACAAAAGTCACCTTATCGGTCTTGTGACGGCAAAGGATCTGCTTCTTTCCCCGCTGCAGAACACTATCGAAAACATAATGACCGATCACGTCATTTCCGTTTCGACTCTCGACGATCAGGAGCAGATAGCTCTGATGTTCTCAAAATACGGCTTTATCGCAATGCCCGTAGTCGACAACGAAAGCAGGCTTGTCGGCATTATAACCGTCGACGACGCCATCGACGTCATGCACGAGGAGACAGAGGAGGACTTCGCAAAAATGGCGGCTGTCGCTCCCACCGACACCGACTATCTTAAAACATCGCCGCTTGTTTTTTACAAGGCGCGTATTCCGTGGCTGCTGCTGCTTATGGTATCGGCGACCTTTACCGGAATGATAATTTCAAATTATGAGACCGCGCTTGCCGCACTGCCCGTGCTGACGGCGTTCATTCCCATGATAATGGACACGAGCGGCAACTCCGGCAGCCAGACCGTAGTCACGGTCATTCGCGGAATTTCACTCGGCGAAATAGAGTTCAGAGATTTCTTCCGCGTCGTGTTCAAGGAGTTCAGCGTTTCGGTTCTGTGCGGCGCAACGCTTTTCGCCGCGACGGTAATGAAGCTGCTGCTTATTGACAGGCTTCTTCTGAAGAACGACACGGTAAGCTTTACGGTTGCCCTGACCGTCGGACTCACGATATTTGCGGCGACCGTCTGCTCAAAGGTGATAGCGTCCGTTCTGCCGCAGCTTGCAAAAAAAGCGGGCGCAGACCCCGCCGTGCTCTCAAGTCCGCTCATAACCACGGTAGTCGATGCGCTGTCGCTGCTTATTTACTTCGGCATGGCAACGCTCATTCTTCACATCGGCGCATAAAAAACACTCCCGCCGTTGCGGGCGGTTTTCCGACCGCGTCAGCCGAAAACAGAATGCACAGCCGATTTTCTCCGTCCCTCAAACCGAACCGAAGGAAATACGGACGAACCGAATTTTTCACCCCCTGCAGTACGGCAGAGGGTGATTTTTTTGCTGTCCGTCGGCTTTAGCTGCAGCCACGGCACGGGAACGGGCGCATTTTACGAAAAATAAATCTCTCTAATTTAATCACAGAAAAAATGTAACCGAGACTCGCTTTTTACGAATCTCGGATTTTTTTGGTCTGTTTTTTTTATGCCGAAACGGAATATTTAACAGGGTATGGTATAACAGAAAAGACGGGAGACGTTGAAATGAAATATTCGGAATGGTTAAATATATGGCTTGAAAATTATGTCAAGCCGACGCACAAAATAAGGACATTTGATTTATACAGTCAGACGGTGGAAAAGAAAATCGTACCGTATCTCGGTGAGAGTGACATGGACGAGCTTTCACCTCTGTTTATTCAACGCTACGTTACGGTAATGATTGAAAACGGGAACACGAGAACGGAAAAAGGACTTTCGTCCAATTCGGTGAACGGAATCATATCGGTTATCCAAAGCAGTCTGCAGACGGCGTACCGCTTGGGACTGACGAAGGCTTATATAGGCGATAAAATTCAGCGGCCGAAGCTGAGCGAAAAAAGAGTCGAGTGCTTTACCGCAGCGGAGCAAAAGAAGCTGGAAGAAGCGGTTATGGCAAGCAAAAAGCAAAAGCTTTTCGGAATAATCATTTGTTTGTATACGGGACTTCGAATCGGTGAGCTGCTGGCTTTAACGTGGGAGGACGCGGATTTTGATAAAGGTGAAATCAATATCTCAAAATCCTGTTATTACGGCAAATGCGGGCGTGTGGTGGACAGTGCCAAAACGGAATATTCAAAGAGAGCGATTCCGTTATGTGAGCCTATCTTAAAAATTTTGCAGAACATGAAAAAGGAGAGCGACTCCGAATACATCATTTCGTCGCACGGCAAGCCGGTTTCCACCCGCTCGTATCAGCGAAGCTTTGAAAACATGCAAAAGAATTTACATATACCGCACAGAGGTTTTCACGCGCTGAGACACACATTCGCAACGCGCGCGTTGGAGAGCGGAATGGACGTAAAAACGCTTTCCGAAATAATGGGGCACAAAAATTCGACACTGACGCTCAACCGTTATACCCACAGCTTAGCCGAATACAAAAAGACCATGATGGATAAGCTCGGAAGGAATTTAGAGTAAAAAAGACTGCCCGACAAACGCAAAAAAAGACTGCGTTCGGTGAAAAATCGCAGCCTGTCCGGACACCCGAAAAAATACATCTATTAGCGTAATAGATGTACTTTTTTTTGCCGCAATTGTCGGCTTTTGTCTGTCCGTTTTTTAACATTTCGAAAATTATCGACATTACGGCGGCGATGCCGATATAAATCGCTTGATTTTTTTAAACGGTTGTGCTATACTCAACGCGTAATTTGTACATGCGTGTAATTTGTACATCTATTACGCTAATAGATGTACTTTTTTTGAAACCTTAAAGTATATCCGCAAAAGGAGGCGGCGGTGTGGCGATTTCGTTATTCGAACATAATGAAACGGCGTATGCCGCCGCGCTTTCGCTGATGAAAAAAACGGGCAAGGCGGCAATCGTCCACCCGACCGGCACGGGGAAATCGTTCATCGGCTTCAAGCTTTGCGAAGATAACCCGAATAAAAAAATCTGCTGGCTTTCACCGTCCGAATACATTTTCAAAACGCAGCTCGAAAATCTTTCTGCCGTGTCGGATGGGTATCAGCCGAAAAATATCGTTTTCTATACGTACGCACGGCTGATGAACATGAGCGAAAGCGAAATTGCGGAAATCGACCCCGATTATATTATTCTCGACGAGTTCCACAGAGCGGGCGCGGAAGAATGGGGCAAAGGCGTACGTAAATTACTGGAATGCTGTATCGGACGACCCGTTCTCGGACTTTCGGCAACCAATGTCCGTTATCTCGACAACCAAAGAGATATGGCTGATGAGCTTTTCGACGGCAATATCGCAAGTTATATGACGCTCGGCGAAGCAATAGTAAGAGGAATACTGAACGCGCCGAAATATGTGCTTTCCGTATATTCGTGCAGAAAGAGCCTGAAAAAGTACGAGGAGCGCGTGCGCCGACAGAAATCGAAAGCGACGCGTGACGCGGCGGAAGAATATCTCGAAGAACTGCGCCGTTCGCTCGACAAGGCGGATGGTATCGACGGGATTTTCAAAAAGCATCTCACGGATAAAAACGGAAAATATATTGTGTTCTGCTCGGATTACGAACATCTTTGCGAGATGACGGAGAAAGTACCCGAATGGTTCGGGGAGATAGACGAAGCACCGCATATCTACAAGGCATATTCGGAAGACCCGTCCGCGGACACGGCATTTGCGGCTTTTAAGCGGGATGACAGCGAACATCTGAAGCTTCTGTTCTGTATCGACATGCTGAACGAGGGCATCCACATTGACGACATAAGCGGGGTGATTTTACTCCGTCCCACGGTTTCGCCCATTATCTACAAGCAGCAAATCGGACGTGCGCTTTCGGCAGGCAAAAAAACACATCCCGTGATTTTCGATATTGTTCTGAACATTGAAAATCTGTACAGCATCGGCTCGGTTGAAGACGAAATGCAGGCGGCGACCGCATATTACCGAAACCGCGGTGAAGACGGTAAGATATCGGTGGAAAATTTCCGCATTTACGACGAAGTCAAAGAGTGCAGGCTGCTGTTTAACCGACTTAACGATGCGCTTTCGGCGTCGTGGGAGTATATGTACGGGGCGGCAAAAAGCTACCGTGAGGTGCACGGCGATCTCAATGTCGAAAAGCGGTATATCACTGCAGAGGGGTATTCCCTCGGCACATGGCTGAACACGCAGCGGCTTGTGTATGCGGGAAAGTCACGCGGCATACTGACCGACGAACAGATTGAAAAGCTGAATGCAATCGGTATGCGCTGGGAAAGCGCGAAAGACGTCGCATGGGAAAAAAACTTTGCTGCGGCGAAGGAGTATTTTGCGGAGTACGGCGATTTGCTGCCTTCGGCTGCGGATAAAGCTTACCGCGGAGTGAAGCTCGGGCGGTGGATTTCTCAGCTTCGCAGCTACCGCAAAAGCGGAATTTGCAGCGCGTATCTGACGGACGAACGTATAAAGCAGCTTGACGGAATAGGAATGGTATGGGACGTCCCCGATTATCTGTTTGAGAAAAACTATGCCGCACTGCTGGAGTATTACAAAGAAAACGGAAATGCCGATGTGCCCGGTTACTATGTGACGGCGGACGGCTTGAGGCTCGGAACGTGGGTGCTTAACCTCCGCAGCCGCAAAAAGAAAACAGGGCACGGCGCACGGCTGACGGAAGAACAGATAAAGCGGCTGGACGATTTAAATTTTTGCTGGAACGGTCTGCACGGAAATACTTGGGATAAGGCTTACGAAGCTGCCTGCGAATACAGAAAAAAGCACGGTGACATGAAAATTCCCGTGGCGTATGTTACGGCAGACGGCATAAAGCTCGGCGTATGGATCAGGCGGCAGACGGATATCGGCGAAAAGCTTTCCGAAGAAAGAAAAGCGAAGCTTACCGCGCTCGGTGTGAGCTTTGAAAAGGCGGATTCGTGGGAAATCAGGTATGCGCTTGCAAAGGCTTACTATGAAGAACACGGGAATCTCGATATCCCGCCGAAATATAAAGTCAACGGTATTTGGCTTTCGAAATGGGTAAACGAGCAGCGGCAGATTTACATAGGCAACAGAGAAAACAAACGGCTGACTGATGACCGAATTGCCCGCTTAAACGAAATAGGAATGGTATGGGACAATTCGATTGAAAAGCGAAGCCTTGACGCATGGGAAGAACGGTATGCCGAAGCAAAACGTTATTTTGAAACGCACGGCAATCTTGCCGTTCCGACGGATTATGTCGGCTCCGACGGAAAAAAACTCGGCGTGTGGGTCGTCGCGCAGCGAAGATATTACGCAAAAGGAAAGCTGAGAAAAGAGCAGATCGACCGTCTTTCGGCTGTCGGTATGGACTGGATGTCACCGTCCGCGCGTGCGTGGGAAACGCACTTCGAGTCCTGCAGGCGGTATTACGAAAAATACGGTTCCCTGAACGTGCCGCTGTATTACACGGAACCGGACGGGTTTCGGCTCGGAATGTGGATTTGGCGAATGCGTACCGGAAAAACGGAGCTTCGCACGGACGGAGAAAACGGAAATCAGCTTGAACGGCTGGAGTCCGTAGGGTTTTTCCGGCAGGAAAAAAATCTTATCGAAGCGTCCGAATCGCCCGGCCGACAAACAACGTACAGTATGAGCACGGCAGGAGGTGCGGTGTGATGAGCGCAAACAGAAATCTTTTGATTTTCGGCGACGGACGGTACGGACAGACCGCAAAGGAAATCGCCGAGCAAACCGAAATGTTCGAAACGGTTTCACTGCTCGAAGATTTATCGGGCGGTGTGAATTATAAAAACGGAACAGCGGAATATTCCTTTGCTTTTGCTGCTGTGTCGGACATGACGGAGAGGCTGAACCTTACACGAATACTTGAAGAATGCGGTTATAAAATTCCCTCTTTGATCAGTCCGAGGTCATACGTCGCCAAAACCGCAAGGGTGGGAAAAGGCGTTATGATTGAGCCTTTTGCTTCGGTGAACAGCGGCGCGACTGTCAACGATTGCTGCTATATCGGTGCAAATGCGACGGTCGACTGCGGAAGTGAAGTCGGCAGAGGCTCCGCAATATATTGCGGCGCGACGGTTGTTGACGGTACCTGCGTAGCACCGCAGACGGAAGTAAAGCACGGGCAGATTTGTTACGGGGACAAGCTCGCAAAGAAAACGCCCGAAGGAAATAACTACTGTTTTGAAGATGGAATGTAAAAGGAGTTTTTTATAAATGAGAGTACCTTTTTCCCCTCCGGATATATCCGAGCTTGAAATAAACGAAGTTGCCGAAGCACTGCGCTCCGGCTGGATCACCACGGGGCCGCGCACAAAGCAGCTTGAAAGACAGATTGCTGATTGGCTCGGCACGGAAAAGTGCGTTTGCCTTAATTCGCAGACGGCTTGTGCCGAAATGGCACTGCATATTCTCGGAATCGGAGCAGGCGATGAAGTTATCGTTCCCGCGTATACCTATACGGCTTCGGCATCCGTCGTTTGTCACGTCGGCGCAGTATTGAAGCTTATCGACTCGCAGGCGGACAGTCTCGAAATGGACTATGACGCGCTTGAAAATGCGATTACCGAAAAAACTAAAGTGATTATTCCCGTTGACCTCGGCGGCGTTCCGTGCGACTATGACCGTATTTTTGAGATAGTCGAACGCAAAAAGAATCTTTTCAAGCCGTCGAACGGTATACAGAAGGCTATCGGCAGAATTGCCGTTTGCGCGGATACAGCCCACGCTTTCGGTGCGAAGTACCACGGGAAAATGATAGGCAGCATTGCCGATTTTTCGAGCTTCAGCTTTCACGCGGTCAAAAACTTCACCACTGCCGAGGGCGGTGCGCTGACTTGGCGCACAATAGACGGCATCGACAGCGAAGACATTTATCATCAGATTCAGTTGTTCAGCCTGCACGGTCAGTCGAAGGACGCTCTTGCAAAAACGAAGCTCGGCGCGTGGGAATACGACATTGTCGGCACATGGTATAAGTGCAACATGACGGATGTTGCTGCGGCAATCGGACTTAAGCAGTTTGAACGCTATCCCGATATGCTGAAACGGCGCAGAGAAATCATAACGCGTTACGATAACGCATTAAAGCCGCTCGGTGTAAAGGTGCTGCCGCATTATGCAGGCGAACACGAATCGTCCGGACATTTGTATATTACGGAAATACCGAACATTACATACGAACAGCGCGGTGAGATTATCATAAAAATGGCGGAGCAGGGAATTGCCTGCAACGTCCATTACAAGCCGCTGCCCCTGCACACGGCATATAAAAAACTCGGATTTGATATTGCCGATTTCCCCAATGCCTATGCGCATTTCGCAAACGAGATAACACTTCCGCTTCACACATGCCTGTCCGATGACGACGTTGAGTATGTTAAGGAAAAGTATGCGGAGCTTCTGAAAGGGTTTATTTGATTATGCGTTTGAAAAAATGGGAGCAGCTCCCTGCCGAAATGCAGACCGACGAGGTTCGGAAGTATTATGATATTCTTCAAAAGAAAAAAGGCAGCTTGTTTTTCAAGAGAATGTTTGACATTGTAACTTCCCTTATAC
>CAVFAD010000044.1:14002-15574 GCA_963620305.1 Bacteroidaceae bacterium
CCCTTATACTGCTGGTTCTTCTGTCGCCCCTGTTTTTGCTGCTGGCGATAGCGATAAAGCTCGACAGCAAGGGACCGGTTTTCTACCGACAGGAGCGCGTGACGCAGAACGGCAAGCGTTTTCGCATACACAAATTCCGCACAATGGTGCAGAATGCCGACAAAATCGGCACGGCTGTGACAATTGATAACGACAGCCGCATTACGAAAATCGGCAGGAAGATCAGAGGACTGCGATTGGATGAGCTGCCGCAGCTTTTTGACGTGCTGAACGGAAACATGAGTTTTATTGGGACGCGCCCCGAAGTACCGAAGTATGTTGCAAAGTATTCGCACGAAATGATGGCAACGCTTTTATTACCTGCCGGGGTTGCAAGCCTTGCAAGCATTCTTTACAAGGATGAAGCCGAATTGCTCGACGCTGCCGATGACACCGACAAAGTATACATCGAACAGATTTTGCCCGCAAAAATGCACTATAACCTTAAGAGCATCGAAAAATTCAGCTTTTTCGGCGATATCAAAATCATGTTTATGACCGTTTTTGCCGTCTGCGGCAAGAAGTATACAGGAGATTACATTCCCGCAAAAAATGTAGAGGCACAGGGGGAAGAATCGTAATGGAAGCTTTTTCTGTTTTGATGTCTTTGTACATAAAAGAAAAACCTCAGTATCTTCGTGAGTGTCTGGACAGCGTTTTGAATCAAACAGTCAAACCGAACGAGATCGTCATTGTGAAAGATGGTCCGCTGACGGACGAGCTTGAAGCTGTGCTGTCTGAATACATTGCAAAAAATCCTGATCTGTATACGATTGTTCCGCTTGAAACCAATCGCGGACTCGGTTTGGCACTTGCGGAGGGGATTTTACACTGCAAAAATGAGCTTGTTGCCCGAATGGATACGGATGAGATAGGTACTATGTTCAGAACCGTGAGATCGGTTTTTTTGAAGGAGGAAAAATAGTCTTGGAAGAAAAGTTATCTGTTGGAATAATTGCGTACAATGAAGAATTCTTCCTGCCGAATCTTCTTGCTGATATGAAAGCTCAAACATATCCGCATGAGAAAATTGAAATATTGCTTATCGATAGCTGTTCTACAGACGGAACGCGTTCAATTATGGAAGATTTTCAACGTGATAATATAGATTTCTATTCAATCCAAGTTTTGGATAATCCTAAAAAGATTCAGGCGGCAGGATGGAATCTGGCTATTAAGAATTTTACCGGGGATGTACTGGCAAGAATTGACGCGCATACGAAAGTAATGCCGGATTATTCGGCGAAGGTTATGAATAACATTAAGGCCGGTGAAATGGTTGTAGGCGGTATGAGACCGGCGATTATAGAGAAAGATACGCCATGGGCAAACGTGTTGCTGCAAGTGGAAAACTCTCTGTTTGGAAGCAGTATTAATTCAAGTCGAAGAAGCACAGACAAGATGTACGTCAAAACCATGTTCCATGCAGCCTATACGCGCGACGTGTTGGATAAGGTGGGGTTGTTTAATGAGAATTTATTACGAACGGAAGATAACGAGTTTCATTACAGAATAAGACAGGCGGGATATAGG
>CAVFAD010000045.1:0-15398 GCA_963620305.1 Bacteroidaceae bacterium
TCTTTGCAGGTCGCGTCAACTTCATTTTCCATAACCGCTTCTGCGGGAGTGTGAGGGATCATATCCTTCATGCCTATGTAGTTCGGTTCACCGCATACTGTGCACACGTACACTTCATCATAGCCGACCTCTGTGCAGGTGGGTTCTTTTTCTTTATCTGTGGGTTCCGAATTGTAGTGGTGAGTATCATGTGTATACTCTGTGTATTCTTCGTCGCAGACAGCGCATCTGTAGATGTTTTGACCCTGTTCGGTGCAGGTCGGAAGAATTTTAAGCTCTTCACGCTCTACCCAAGTGTGACCGGTCGCGGGATTTTCCTCGTCGGTTGTTTCCCACACTCTGCCGCACTTATCGCAGGTGTTTGTCCAATAAGCATCCTCTGTGCAGGTAGCTGCGGTATAAACGGGCTCGGCATCGTAGCAGTCTTCGGTGAGAGTTTCTCTGCAGAGCTGCTTACGGCTCTCATTCTGGCAGATACCCTTGTGCTGAAGTAAGCCTTCCTCCGTGACATCAAGCATTTCCCACTCGCCGAACTTGTGGTCGGTTGCGGGGAGCGTCTTCTGAGCGACGATTGTTATGCCGCATACCGAGCAGTGGCTGCCTTCGGTAAGACCCGTTTCCAGACATGTGGGTTCAACCGCTGCGTCGGTAACCGGGGTGTGCGAGTCAAGCTCGCCGTCGGGATCTTCGGCGATTCTCACGACCTTCGTTGAGGTGCAGTTTTTGCACTTGTAGGTTACTTCAAAGGCGCAGACGAATGTTTTCTTCATGCCTATGGGATTCTCTGTGTCGTAATCGTGTGCCTTCATCGCGATGACAACACCCTCTGTGTTTTTGAGATTCTGAGGATCTTCTACCTCTACATACTGCGGGTTGCCGTCTTTATCCTTTGTGTAGTATTCGCCGCAGCCATCGCAGTGGAAGGTCTCATAGTGACCCGTATCCGTGCAGGTGGAGTCTTGATACCCAAGTACCTGCATCTCTGCGGCGTGTTTGTCCTTATCTTTCTTAACGATAATGGGTACTAATTTTTTGTGGCACGCTTCGCACTCATCGAGCGTTACGATGCCGAAGTCGGAGCAGTTTGGCTTTTGCGATACCGTTGTAGATGTTCCTACATGGTACCCATCCTCCGATTCCGGGCATTTCAGCTCGGTATCGTCGGGGTCGGGATTTGCGGGACCGGTTGTGCCGGTTGAGGGGTTTTGACCGTCTGCTGCGGCGAGCACCATGCCGGATGAGAGAACCAAGCTGGCAGCCAGCAGCAACGACAAGATTTTTTTGCTGAGTTTCATTTGTTCGGTTTACCTCCGTTTTATGTTTTTATAAAATTTTTCTCTTTGTGCTTTCGTTATTTTAGCCGATGCAAAGAGAAAAGCTTTATACGGTAAAAAATACACGGCTGCAGGCATTGTGAAGATTCGAAAATAAGTAAAAAATCGTCGGGAGGAAACAAAAATTATGTTTAAGCGAAATCTTCTGCCCGCAGCAGCGAAAAATTACACAAAAACGATGAGTTTTGAACAGCGTTTCAGTGGACAAGTACATCTTACCGCAATTTGCAGTAAAAGTCAATAGAAATTTTTGCATTTTTTTATAATGAAGATTTATAACATCATACCGATGAGGAAGAAAGGTCGATAAAAATGTACAAACACGTCAGAGATTTAAGAGTGGACAGAGATTTGTCTCAGCGTGAAATGTCGCAAATTCTCAACTGCTCCCAGCAGGTGTACAGTAACTACGAACTCGGTCAGAGAGATATTCCCACCGACATTCTCATCAAGCTGTCGAACTACTACGATGTTTCGGTTGATTTTATTCTCGGACTTACCGACAACCCGAAAATCAACCGATAAAAAAACACGGATCGAATCCGTGTCCGAATAAAAAACGCCCTGCCGATATCTCGGCGGAGCGTAAAGAGATTACTCTTAAAAAAAGTGAAACGGGTGTTTTGATAAAACGGGGCTTTTGCAGACGCGTCTTCTGTCCTCGCTGCCGTACATATCAGATAAGGTAATTATATAAAGTACTGCTTGCAGTCTTCCACGTCAAAGATATACAGCTTGAAGTGTTTTTCGTTTATCGCTTCTTTGAATTTTGCCTGTACGGTCACGCGTTTGACGGTGGTTTTCAGTTCAAAACCGATGCTTTCGTAGTGGAGAGCCTCGCACACGTCAGGCGTGCGCACCTCAAGGCGCGGCGAACCGTCGCTGTTGCGTGTAAGCGCGAAATTTATCGCTTCTATCGGAGCTCCGTTTGCCGAGAGCGATTCAAAACGCTCGAGACGTAGTTTTTTGTTTTTCTTTTTTCTGCCGAACATTTTTAGCTTCTCCGTTACATTTTTCTCTTTCGCGCAGATATTTTTCTTTTGTAGCCATACCGCCGCGTATATGACGCTGCGCCTTGTTGACGTCGAGCACCGCGCGAACCCGCCGCCAAAGCTGCGCATCTGCGGATTTAAGCTTTTTTGAAACATCGGTGTGTACCGTAGATTTTGATATTCCGAACACCTGCGCCGCATCGCGCACCGTTGCGCCGTGACGTACTATGTATTCACCGAGCAAAACGGCTCTCTCATCGGATTTCCCTGTCATACTGATATCAACTCCTAAAAGGTCTGATAAACAATATGACGCATAGCCGTTTTTTATGCGCCGTCCGTTCTGCGTCATCGCTGCGCGGACTTCCCGTGACACGGCTGTTCTTTTTCTTAAAGTATAACGCGAACCGCACGGTTTTGCAACGGAAATTTTGAGGCGCACTTCAAAACGGACAAACGACCCGCGCTCAATCTTTTTGTTTTTTCTTCCTTTTTACCATAAGTACTGTTTTGTTGACAACAGCCGCCGTGCGGTATATAATTTAGAACATAGGAGGGATTTTGATGTTTTGTCCCGAATGCGGCGAAGCTCTCGAAGACAATGCCGTTTTTTGCTCAAACTGCGGCACCCGTATCAGAAGCGGTGATGATACCGCAGCGGACAGCCGACCGCGCCTTCAAAGAACCGAAAGCGCGGCAAAGAAAAAATTTCCGATAAAGACGGCTGCCGTTATTGCGGGTGTTTTCGCTGTCATAATCGCCGTGACGGCTGCGATAGGTTCTGCCGTTGCGTCTGCGCGCCCCGAAAACGTTGCGGCGGATTATCTTAAAAGCTACTATTACGGAAACGTTAAAGCCGCCGACCGCAAATGCCTTGTGACAATGCGTGACCAGTGGGAGGTCAGCGTTGAAAAATACCACAACGGAAACAAAAAGGCTTATTTCAATTTTCTTTCGTCGAGCTACGAACGCAGCGTCACGAGCTACGCGGATGCGTACAGAGCGCTTGACGATATAACAAAAGAACGCTTTGACGACTATTACGGCGATGGCTACAGTGTGGACATAGGTAAATGCGAAACGCTCGAGCTGAGCGACGACGACAAGTCGCTGCTGCTGTCCGCCGTTACGTCTTCGGATTTCGCGGACAAAAAGCTCGACCTTACACTGCTTTCGGGCGAGGTCATGAAAATCCGCGTGAATTACGTCATTGACGGCGACGACAACGGCACCGACAGCCGTAACGACCTGACGCTTATTGAATACGACGGAAAATGGAAGGTGCTCAATCCTTTGATTTTCGGCTGGTGAGAAACCCTGTCCGACAGAACTTAGGCAAATTACCGTAATCTTTTTTAATCGGCAAAAAAATTGCTTGACAAGCGTACCGAAATGCATTATAATAGCGAACGTGCCGCGAGGGCGGTGCGTTTGGTACGGTGGGTATAGCTCAGTTGGTTAGAGCGCCAGGTTGTGGCCCTGGAGGCCAACGGTTCGAATCCGTTTACCCACCCCACTTAAGGTCGCAAGGTCAAGAGATTTTGCGGCTTTTTCGTTAGATTCAGATAATGGGGAGTCGTCAAGCGGTAAGACACAGCACTTTGACTGCTGTATGCGTGGGTTCGAATCCCGCCTCCCCAGCCAAAGCGAAAGTCCGTCCGCGAAAGCGATCGAATTTTCGCTTTTTTACTGCACCGTTCTGCGTTTGTGCGGCGGCGCGTCACGGTCGAAAGGCACTCTGCCGAAACCGACACGGTTCGGTTTTTGCCGGCTCAAAACGCGCAGTGCACGGATTTACGGTTTTTGACATTTATTTGAAAGGCTTGGGTGATTTTATGACTTTAATGACAGCGACAATCTTCTTTATTGTTTCTCTTGCGGGTATTGCGGTGTCCGCAGTGTGCCTTCGCGGCAAAAAAATCATCCGCACCGTGTTTACCGGTTTCTTTGCCGTTACCGCGCTTGCATTTGCGGCATATATTGCGCTGACGTTTATTTTTGTGGGAGCGGCTGCAAACAGTCCTGCCGACGCGGTCATGCGCTTTTGACGGCGAATGTCCGGCAGTGCCGATTTTTCGTATAAAAAATGATACCCGACCGCCGAAGCGGTCGGGTAAAGTGTTTTTTTTTGCCGTATATTTACCGTCCGAAAGACCTATGCCGCGTCACGGCGAGTATACGTCATCTTCGCATTCATAGTCCTCGGGCATGACAAAGCGTGAAATGTACTTTATCGTGAAGTCTATGCCCCACTGACCTTTTTTGCCTTGCCATTCGGTGGAATGCGGCTCTATGGAAAGCGCGCCGTCATAGTTTGCGCAGTAGAGCAGATCCATTACCTCGCCCCAGTGTATTTGGTCGAGTCCCGCAGGCGGATTGTCTACGCAGCAGCCGTTTACCGCAAGCGTGCCTTTTATGTGGACGTGGTAAATGCGTTCGCCCCAGCGGTACAGCTCATACAGATAGTCGCCGCCCCTGTGCACGCAGTGCGAAGCGTCGTATTTGATGCCGAGAGAGGGGAGCGCACCGAGTACGACCGACCACGCTTTTTCTTCGTAAACGAAGTTTTCCCAGTCGCAGTTATAGACGGCTATCTTTACATTTTTGTCCGAGGCATAGTCTGTGAGCGTGCCGAAGTACTTTATCGCAGCCGCGCAGTTGTCGTAGTATGACAGCTTTTCGCAGCGGTTTGCCCCGACGTTATAAACGGGGCATCCCGTGAAGGACGCAAGGTCGATGAGGTTTTTGTCGTGGGCGAGAGCCTCGGGGATTATTTCGCCGTCTTCGTCAAGACGCTTCATGCCCCATCTGCCGACGGACACAACCCTTACTCCGTATTTTTCGGAGTATTTTTTTATGTCCTCTTTCTTTGCAAGCACCTCTGCGGAATCGCAGTACCCGTTTATGCAAAACTCGATACCCCTGAGTCCCTTTGCGGCGACGGACTTGAAATGTCCCTCGTCCCAGCCGTTTATTATGGAAATGAGCATACGGTAAGCTTCTCTCTTTTTTTGTTTTTTTATGCCTTTTCCGCAATGCCGGCGATGACCGTTTCGTTTCGCCGTTCGGCAAGGTCTTTGTACATCTTTGCGCGTTTTTCTCTGGATATCGGCCACAGGAACTTCGGAATTATGCCGAGTGCGCCCGTTATTGTCGGTACGATGCTTGCAAGTGCAAACAGCCAGAACTTCGTGCGCGTGTCCTGCGTGCCTATTTTAAGTCCCTGAACATAGCCTATCTTTTTGAGAATCAGGCTCTTTACGGAATTCATGAGGGAGCTTTGTATTTTCAGCACAAGGCTCTTTGCGACCGATGTGGTCGCTTCCATTCTGTAGCCGTTTTTCCATTCGCAGTAGTCCATGGCTTCGTTCCAAAGGTCGGCATTTATGACCTTGTTGATACCGAAGGTCCACTTTGAGAAATATTCGCGTATGCCGAGCGCGATAAGCATCGGCGTCAGGCGCGTGTAGTTGCGGTTTATGATGCCCGTGACGAAGAATGCCGTGCTGAGAATGTCGCCGTAGATATCCGCGCCGACCCAAATTGCCTTTGACGAAAAACGCTTTCTCAGGGGAGCGACGAAGGCATACGAAATACTGCCGTTCGGAGCGGAGGGAATACCCACAAGAGTTATGAGCGTGTTTACCATTGCCTGTGAACCGAAAACGTCTATAAAATAGTTCGATTCGCTCGTGCTCACCGCAAAGCCGCCGAGGAAGTCGGACATGCACATCAGGAGCACGGGGTAGTTTGTGAATATTGCGCGTAAGCCTTCGCGTACGCTGGGTCGCTCAATGGACTGCGGGACGCGCTCTTTCGATACGATGAAGAACCAGAATGTGAGCGTGCAGGAAATGAGCGTGGTGACCACACCGAACGAGGCGAAAGCGGTGCTCAGCTGCATTTGAATTTTTTCAGTCGTGATAAGGTCGTAAACGAAGCCGAAAATATATCTCGGCAAATCTTCTCCGAGGTAACCGGACAAAAGCTCCGCCAGGGTGATAAGCCGCACACGTTCGTTCGGGTTTGGCGTTATCGTTGACATGTAGCCGCCCTTTGCGAGGGAGTTTGCGGTGCTTGCGGTTTCATTGATAATCGAAAAAGCAAAATAGAAAATGAGCTTCGGAATATAAGTTGTGCTCGAGCCGGGGAAAAAGAGCGGTATAAGCCAGTATATCGCGCCGAGCAGCGTAAGCGGTATCTGCATTCCGAGCAGGTACGGACGGAATTTGCCGAGACGCGTACGCGTGTTGTCAACGACGGTGGCAAGAAGAAGGTCGTTGACGATGTCCCATGCCGACGTGAAGATGTTGACTATTGCCGAAACCGTGAAGTCGATTTTGACAACGTCCCATATAAAGCGGTCGGAGAAAGAGTTGATGTTGAACGTGTTCGAAACGTCGTTTAGTATGTAGGCGGCTGTTTCTTTAACGCCTACGTAGTTGAAGTTTTCGTAAATATTGACTTTTTGCTCCGTCTGAGCCTCGGCGGCTTTGTTTTCGGTTGTGTCCGACACGTTATCCGACCTCCTTTCCGTTGTGCATAATGTTCATCGCTCCGGACGATGAGAGCAGCTTGTTGCCGTCCTCCGCCACTATTACGGTACATGTGTCCGTATACGTTTTTCCGAGGTAGGTGAGCGTTGCCGTAACCGTTACGGGAGTGTCGCTTATCCTGACCGCTTCGACCGTGCCGTTTTCGTTAACCGTGCAGACCGACGGGTCGGACGAAGTGAACACAAGCGTAAATTCATCCTGTGCGGCGTTTTCGTCGACGTTCGCCGTTATTTGCAGATCCTCATAGCCGTTGCCGTGGAGCGTAACGAGGCTTTGTTCTATCGAAATACCCGCGAACGTGACGGTGAATTTCGCCGAAGCGTTTATTTCCGCTTCAAAGGCTGCCGCCGTATCGCTGCCGTCAAACGTGACCGTGAAAATTCGGGTAAGCGTAATTTCTTCCGCTTTGCCTGTTTTCGGATTTGCTTTCAGCGTGACCTCGGCATCCGTAAGTACTGTCTTTATGCCGTCCGCCGATACCGAGAGAAATTCGCCGTACCGTTCGGACAGCTCGGAGCGCATCTTTTCGTCCTCCGCCGCAAACATGCCGCCGTCGGATTTTGCGGGAGTGTATTTGTATACGAATTTTTCGTCATCGGTCTTTTCGAATGAGGGCGATGAGTCCGCCGCAGGGTATATTCCGTCCGACAGCGACGGAGTGTCTCCGTATGCGGTCGAGTGGAGAGAGCTGTCGTAGTATTCGCTGCCGAGAGCCGAGCCTGTTTTGCCGACAGCGTAAGTCACGAGGCGGTTTTCGCCTTCGGGCAGCGACGAGCTTTTCATTTCCGCCGAAACCGACGGCGAGTACTGTATCCGAACATCGTCCGACTTTATAATGTCGTCCAGCAGCTCTTTTATTTCGGCTGCCGCCTGATTATCCTCCGACGGTTCGTCTATAACATACTGTATCGGTTCCGTCGTAATTTCGGTCGTCGGTTCGGCTTCGATTTTTTGCACCGAGAGGACTATTGCCGCCGAGCACAGTATGATGACAATCACGGGCGACACGATGACCAGAATCAGCGAGGACTTCATCGACAGGGAATGCGATTTTTTTTCTGTGGTTTTTTCCGTGTTCATTCTTCGTCGCCTTTCTTTTTGGATTTTTTCTTTTTTGCGGGAACGCCTGCCAGCGCATTTTCTCTTTGAAGACGTTCTTCTTCTGTTTCGAGAACGGGAACCGGCAGATCGTCAAGCGAAATTTTGCCCGCTTTTATGTCGGCGCGTATCGCGATACGCTTTTTGTCGACGTCGCTTATCTTTATTTCGGGAGGATTTTTCAGTATTGCGCGGTTCGTTGCAAAGTAAGCCGCAAACATTGCCGCGGCGCCGAGCGCGCCCCATATGCAGTGTGTGACCGACATTACGTTTGTCGCGTCGGCTGTCTTTGAAGCTGCAATAATAAAACCCTCTGCCGCCGCCATAAAGAGCGCAGCCGCTGCGGACAGTATGCACTGAGCCTTTGCGGATTTTTTGATGTTGATGAACGACAGCAGCAGCGTGAGCAGGCACGCAAGCACGCACAGCACGCACAGCAGAACCGAAACGAGCGCAATAAGCGCAAGCGTCGATACCGTTCCGCCGATATCGGACTTTATGAAGTCAAAAACGAGTCCGAAAATACCGTCGGAAAAAATGCTGTAGATTCCGAGCACTCCGAGATTTATTTTCATTTCGAAGTACGGAATCTTCATTATTGCCGAGCCTATCGGAAGAAACAGAGCCGCAATGCTTAAAATGCAGAACACCATTCGGCTTATGGGTGCGGCACCCGAAATGAAAGCCGCCTTCAGTCTTGCCGTAAATGCGCGTGCGCTTGCAAATTCAAGCTCGGTTCTTTTGGCATCGGTCGAAAGCGATTTTTCCTGCATGTAGTAGAGAATGTGTACGCCGCAGTTTTTGCAGTTCGGGGACAGGTCGAAGCGCTTTATCTGCACTCCGCACTTGGGACATACCATAAATGATTCACCGCCGTGTAATTTTTACTTGCCAAAAATGACTTTAACCATTATAATTTAATATAAAGCGCGGTAAAAAGCAAGAAAAATACCGAAGCGGCGGTTTTATTTCGGCTGATACACTAAATTTTTAACTTTGTATTTGTCGAATATTCACAAAAAAACGCAGCCTGAAACTCAGCGGAACCGCGCACTGAAACGGAGGATTTATGTCAAGCAGTTTTTTTGCCCTTTTTTCGAGAATGAAATATATCGACCGCTGGTCGCTCATGCGCAGCACCGAAAAAGAAACGCTGAGTCAGCATTCCCTTGAAACGGCGGCTATTGCCCATGCCCTTGCCGTTATCGGCAACACGCGTCTCGGCAAAAGCCACAATGCCGACAGAGTCTGCGTTATGGGTATCTATCACGACATGCCCGAGATAATCACGGGCGACATGCCCACTCCCGTGAAATATTACAATGCCGACATACGCCGCGCCTTCGGCGAAATAGAAAAGCATACCGAGCAGTCGCTTCTCCGCGCTCTGCCCGACGATTTAAGAGAGGAGTACCGCGAGCTTATCTGCTCCGAAAACGCCGATAAGGAGCTTTATAAGCTGCTGAAGGCTGCCGATAAGATAAGCGCACTGATAAAGTGCGCAGAGGAAAAACGCGCGGGTAATTCCGAATTTGACGCGGCATATGCTTCGACGCTTGAAGCGATAAAAAAGCTCGACTGCCCCGAAGCCGCCGTCTTTCTCGATGAATTTATCGGCTCGTACAGCGAACCTCTCGACAGTCTTACTTCGGACAGGTGACGGCATATAACGCACATGAGTGCAAAAAAACGGCAAAGCGGCAAATACCGCAGAGCCGTTGATTTTTTGTGCCGGTTAAGGGCGGTTATGCTTGGGACGAAAACGGCGAAGTGTGTGAAAAAACCGTTCGGTGTCCGGAGAAAAGCGGTTTTGCCTTTGCCGCTGCTTTGCGTTTCAGCTCCGTCTGTTTTTGCTCGATAAGCACCTTTGTCTGTACGATAACGTCCTTTTGCACTTCACGCGCCGCCTTGGCTAAGAGGGCAGCCGAGCCTTTGAAAATCGCAAAGAACTTTTTCCTCGTATCGGAATCGAGCGCGCGCCAGGCGGCGTTTATTCCGCGCAGTGACGAGCCTGCGTTTTTGACAAGTCCCGTAAGGTCTTTTTCTCCCGACGAGCCGAGCAGCGCAGCCGTTATCGTGTTTACAAGCTCGCTCTGTTCGTCCGATACTCTGAGAATAATATTCGCAAGACCCCTGTCGTTGAGCTTGCCGAGCAGCGACAGCTTTGTTACCGTGGGTCTGCCGTCCGAAATCTGCCACGATGCAAGGTCATGCTGGAGCAGACCCATAAGACGGCTGCTTTTTATGACCGTGTAGTCATCATCGTGTGCAAGCAGCATTCCGATGAAGGACGACTGCGGTATAAAATGACGGTAGCGCGGCAGCAGCGCGTGATATGCCGGAGTCGCAAACGGGCGCAGATCGTGAAAACCCGGTCCGTCATTGTTATAAAGCAGAGATATCCTGTCCGCAGCGGCGGGTGAGCAGTTGAGAGCGGCATAAAGCGCGACGTTGCCGCCTTTTGAGTGCCCGCACAGTATTATGTCTCCCGTAAGCTTTTCGGCTGCTTTTTCGAGGTATTCCACCGAATATTTGTAGGACGGTATCGTTTTCTTTGTATAGATGTCGAGATCTTCTTTCCAACCCGCTATCGTGTCATCGGTGCCCCTGAAAACTATTACGCTGACTCCGTCCGGCAGCATAAACGTTGCGGCGCAGAACTGTACTGCGGGAGATTCGTTGTATACATGTCTGCAGGCGAGTACCTTCATGTCGGCAAAACGCGGCATTGCAGCCATACGCATAAGCTTTTCGCTTACCCGGCGGTTTATTACGACGCCCACGGGTTTGTGTCTGTTGCCGTTAAGCTCGAAAAGGCGGTCGCAGGCATCCGAAAATGCGACAGGCTCATCATCAAAGGATTCGGATACGACATGCTCCAGCGGCATGTAAAAAACCTCGCACAGCGCGATGTTGTCGGCATCACCGAAGTGTCTTTCGGTAAACGGTATGTTCCCGAAGTGTTTAACGTATTCGTTTGTTCCCGGCATAGTGCATTCTCCTCAAAAGTCGGTATTTAATAGTATTAAAACATATCGGAAACAGTTTGTAAATGGATTTTTTGCAAAATTTTAACAAAATGTTCGGTTTTTCGGTTTTCGAAAAAACATTCGCCGAAAAATAACACCCGAAATCGGGTTTTGAGCCGTTCTCGGGTGCAAAAAAACTTGTTTTGTTAGGTTTTTATATCTTTTGAGCAGGCGCGAAGCCTGTTTTTTTTGATATGCCCGTCAGCTTAAGTCAGCCGTTTTGTTCGGCTTCGTATGCCGCGCGGACTGCTTTCGCAAGCTGGTCGGCGCATGAAGTACTGCGCGAACCGCAGGTGTTGCCCGCAAGTGCCGCTTCTATTTCGTCGACGGTCATTCCGTCCACCAGCTTTGCCACAGCCTTGAGGTTGCCGCTGCAGCCGCCGCTGAAGCGGACATTCGAAACCGTTTTGCCGTCGATGTCGAGCGTTATTGAAGCAGCGCACGTGCCGCGTGTTTTGTAGGTGTAAGTCATATTTTGTCCTTTCGTTATCCCTCCGTCAGAACGGTTCTGCCGCCGAAGAAGTATACCTTCGTCATAAAAGCCGCCATTTCGTCGGGCGGGATTTTCATACCGTCGTCCATCCAGTTGAGAATGGTCTGCCAGAAACCCGCAACCGCAAAGCCGGTGAGATACCGCTTCGGATTGTCGCTGTCAAAAGCCTTTTCCGAGTCGGGAATGCATTCAAGCAGACGGTTTTTAATCATTTTTGCGAGGTTGTTGTTGGGGTCGTTGCCTATGACGAATTTGCATATTTTTTCGTTTGATTTGCAAAATACGAGAAAGCGCGAGATGTATGCCACAAAATCGGCAACCGTGTCAAAATTCGCTGCGGGTGAAATTACCTCCGACTCGAAAACCCCGTAAATTTCCGCCTGTATCTGACGTATCATATCGTTTATATCTCTGTAGTAAAAATAAAAGGTGGAGCGGTTGACATCCGCTGCCTCCGTCAGCTCCTTGACGGTTATTTCGTCTGCCGTGCGTGTTTCAAGCAGCGTAAAGAGGTTGTCGCGCAGTATTTTTTTTGTTCGTTTTACGCGCCTGTCCTCGGTTCTGTGATTTCTTTCGGTCATGGCATGTTCTCCTCGTACCGTGGTTTTATACGGACATATGATATCATACATGTGGCGAAAATTCAACGTCTAAATGATTTATTTCGGCTGATTCGGCGCGAAAAGGAAGATTTTACGGCGAAAAGAGAGCGAAATCGGGAATTATTCTCAAATTGTCTTGACAAAACCGTATTTCGGTGTATAATGAAACAGCAGTCGGAAATGGGACTGATTCTCATATTTCTTTCTGCGGAGGGAGTAAAATGGCTCATTACAATACACAGCAAAAAAAAATACTTGTTGATTTTCTTGCTTCGCATTCGGGCAGGGCTTTCGGCGCGGACGAAATAGTTGACGCTCTCGAAAAAAGCTGCGCGGACCCTCCGGGCAGGAGCACGGTCTATCGGCTTATAAATCGCCTGTGCGAGGACGGAGAGGTAAAAAGGTTCATCTCCGACGGCTCAAAGCGTTTTCGCTATCAGGCTGCGGGCGGCGAAGAATGCCACAGGCACCTGCACCTTAAGTGCACGGAATGCGGATGTCTTATCCATATGCCCGATTCGCAGACCGACGACGTTCTCAACGTTGTGTTCGGCGACTGCGGTTTTTCGGTCGACAGAGAAATGACAACGCTTTTCGGCTGCTGCGGAAGCTGCCGAAGAAAAGACAAAGGAGAGAATTACCACGATGAAAAGATTTAAAAGAGCGGCTGCGGTTATCGCCGCGTTTGCCGCCGCGGCTGCGGTTGCGCTCGCGTTTGCCTCATGTAAAAACGGAGCGGAGGGAACCGAAACGGAGAGCTCCCCGACGAACGAAAAAAAATATTCGGTCGTTTGTTCGTCTTTTCCGCAGTACGACTGGATGAGGGTGCTGCTCGGCGACAGAATGTCCGAATTTGACGTTTTGCTGCTTTCGGGCAAGGGAACCGATATGCATTCGTATCAGCCTACGGCGGAGGACATAAAGAACATTGCGGCTGCCGATATGTTCGTATATGTCGGCGGAATGAGCGACGGCTGGGTCGATGACGTCAGAAAAAGCGCAGGCTCCGACAGGACCGTGTTCGTAAATATGACCGATATCCTCGGCTCTGACGTGCGCGAGGAGGAAACCGCGCTTGAAGCCGAAGCCGACGATCATGACGGTCACGGACACGGTGACGGCGAAGTCGAATATGACGAGCATGTCTGGCTGTCTCTCAAAAACGCGCAGAAAATAACGGCATACATCGCATCGGAACTTGCAAAGCTCGACCCCGACGGAAAAGAGGTATACGAAAACAACCTGAAAGAATATCTGCTCCGTCTTGCGGCTCTTGACGCGGAATACGTAAAAGCGGTCGAAAACGGTGCGCGCGATACCGTTATATTCGCCGACAGATTTCCGTTTTTGTATATGATGAAGGACTACGGGATTAAGTATTGCGCCGCGTTTTCGGGCTGCTCCGCCGAGAGCGAAGCGAGCTTCAAAACCGTAACCGCGCTGAGCCGTGCGGCGGATGAAATAAAAACCGATACGCTGCTTATAACCGAAACGTCCGACGGGTCGATTGCGGATGCCGTTATTTCGGGAATGACCGACAAAACGTGTCAAAAAGCGGTGATGAACTCGATGCAGTCCGTAACATCCGCAGATGCGGCGGGTGAAACGTATCTCGGTCTGATGACCGCAAATCTCGAATCGCTCAAAAAAGCTCTCGGCTGAAGGGGAAACGTATATGCCTCAGATAATTTGTAAAAACGCTTCGCTCGGCTACGACGGAAAGGCGATAACACACGGCTTGAATTTTACGGTGAATGCCGGGGATTACCTGTGCATAGTGGGCGAAAACGGCGCAGGCAAATCAACGCTGATAAAAACCGTTCTCGGACTTAATCCTCCGATTTCGGGCGAAATAAGCTTTTCGGACGGACTAAAGCAGAACGAAATAGGCTATCTTCCGCAGCAAACACCCGTGCAGCGCGACTTTCCCGCGTCCGTAAGCGAAATAGTGCTGTCGGGATGTCTCGGCAGGTCGGGTCTGCGTCCGTTTTATACGAAGGAACAGAAAAAGCTTGCCGCCGACAGTATGGAAAAAATGAATATTACATCTCTTTCGAGCCGGTGCTACAGGGAGCTGTCGGGCGGTCAGCAGCAGCGTGTGCTTTTGGCGCGCGCACTGTGCGCAACGTCTAAGCTTTTGCTGCTGGACGAGCCTGTAGCGGGACTTGACCCAAAAGCGACGCGCGAAATGTATGAGCTTATCGCGTCGCTCAACTGCACGGGTATAACGGTGATAATGGTGTCGCACGACATTGCGTCGGCTGTAAAATATGCCACGCATATTCTTCACCTCGGCAGTGTTCCGAAATTTTTCGGCACGAAAGAAGATTATATAAAAACGGATGAGGGACGAATGTTTCTGAGCGAGGGGAGAAACGGCAATGAGTGAGTTTTTATCGTATTTCCAATATCCGTTTGTACAGCGCGCAATGATTGTCGGCGTACTTATCGCGCTGTGTTCGTCACTGCTCGGCGTAACACTCGTGCTTAAGCGTTTTTCGTTCATAGGCGACGGTCTTTCTCATGTCGCGTTCGGCGCAATGGCGGTCGCGGGCGTTACGGGACTGACGAACGATATGCTTATCGTGCTGCCCGTAACGGTGCTGTGCGCGGTGCTTCTTCTGCGCGTCGGCAGCAGGGCGCAGATAAAGGGCGATGCATCGCTTGCCATGCTGTCCGTAGGTTCGCTCGGCTTGGGTTATCTTATAATAAATCTGTTTTCGACCTCGGGCAACGTCAGCGGAGACGTATGCACGACGCTGTTCGGCTCTACCTCGATTCTTACGCTGTCCGATTTTGACGTGTGGCTGTGCGTTGTGCTGTCGATAGTCGTTATCGGAGTGTTTGTGCTGTCGTACAACAAAATATTTGCCGTCACTTTTGACGAAACATTTGCGCAGGCGACGGGCACGAAAGCGAACGCGTACAACCTTATGATTGCGGTCGTGACGGCTGTCATCATCGTGCTTGCGATGAATCTTGTCGGTTCGCTTCTTATTTCCGCGCTTGTTATATTCCCCGCGCTGTCCGCAATGCGCGTATTCAGGAGCTTTCGCTCGGTCGTTGCGTGCTCCGCCGTCGTGTCGGTGCTGTGCGCTTTTGCGGGACTTGTACTGTCCGTTGTGTTTTCCACGCCCGTCGGCTCGACCATAGTCGCCGCGGATATTGCAGTCTTTGCTGTTTTCTCGCTGACGGGAAAACTCAAAAAATAAGCTGACGGGAGTCGACCCATGTCGGTTTTGACAGGCTGATTTCCGCCCATGCTGCGTTAAACCCCTCGCAAATACGTCAAGT
>CAVFAD010000046.1:0-14592 GCA_963620305.1 Bacteroidaceae bacterium
GACTGGCAGCGTCACGGATATGAAGAACCTGTATATCTCAACTGCCCGTATCAGTTCAAGACGATGGAGCCGAATGTTCCCGACGATATGCCCGTGGGTGTATACAGAAAATTCTTTGACATTGCGGACGTATCGAAAACCTACATTCTTTCATTTCTCGGTGCGGCAAACAACATTTCCGTTTATATAAACGGTCGGTTCGTCGGATATTCCGAGGGCTCGCACAACACTGCCGAGTTTGACGTTTCGCCGTTTGTTGCGGCGGGCGCAAACGAACTTGTCGTTGTCATGTTCAAATGGTGCAACGGCTCGTTTCTTGAGGCGCAGGACATGTTCAGAGAAAACGGTATTTTCAGGGATGTCCTTCTTTATGAATACGGCAAAACGTATTTGTATGACTGCAAAATCAACACCGAAAAAGCCGATAACGGCTACAGTCTGTCAGTAACGGCGGTGACGAAAGGCGATGCCGCAGGCATCATAAAGGCGGTACTTGCCGATGCCGACGGAAAGGAAATAAAGAGTGTTTCGCAAAATGCCGGCGGAGTGACCGAGCTTGACTTCGGCACGGTAAGCGTTAAGGAATGGACTGCCGAAACGCCGGTGCTCTATTCCGTTTATGTTTCGCTTTCGGACGGCGAAAACGAACTGACCGTACGTTTTTTTACGGGATTTAGGACAATTGAAATAAAAGACGGGATTTTCCTTATTAACGGCGCACCGATAAAAATCAAAGGCGTCAATCATCATGACACCGACCTTTACAAGGGTTATGCCATGAGTCTTGACGATATGGAACGCGACGTAACGCTCATGAAAGAGCTGAACGTAAACGGCGTGCGTACGTCACACTATCCTCCCGACCCGTTTTTTATCACGCTTTGCGATATTCACGGTCTGTATGTTATCGACGAAGCCGATATCGAAACGCACGGCTGCTGGGAAATGGCAGGGGACGTTTCATACATTTCAAAACAGTCAAAATGGGTGCCGCACTGTATCGACAGAGTGCGCCGCATGTATGAAAGAGACAAAAATCATGTCGCAGTGACAATGTGGAGTCTCGGCAACGAATCGGGCGGTTATAAATGTCAGGACGCATGTTACAAATATCTGAAAGCCACAGGCACGGCTGTCCCCGTTCACTATGAGGGCGTGTGCGGACAAAAGCGATTCCACTATGATGTCATTTCAGAGATGTACACAAGTACGGAGTGCATCGACGAAATGATCGCAGGCAAACGCAAAAGACCGTACGACGGCAAATTAAGCAGGGAATACTCAAAATATCCGTTTTTCCTCTGCGAATACTGCCACGCTATGGGGGTGGGTCCCGGCAATCTTGAGGAATACTGGGAACGCTTTTATGACTGGGATAACTCAATGGGCGGCTGCATTTGGGAATGGGCGGATCACACCGTATATCACGGCGACGGCGACAAAAAATACAAATACCGTTATACATACGGCGGCGATCACGGCGAAAAGCAGCATGACGGTCATTTCTGTGTCGACGGTCTTATGTATGCCGACAGACGGCTGCACACCGGCGCCAAGGAAATGCGCATAGTTTACCGTCCGCTTCGCGCTTCCGTCGCGGGCAACAAACTCTACTGTATCGAAAACACGAACCGTTTCAGAAGTTCCGACTATATCGCGATAAAATGGGTGCTGCTCGAAAACGGCATTGAAGTCGAAAGCGGTGAACTCAAAACCGACATCGAACCGATGCAGTCGGAGTGCTTTGAAATAAAGCACCGTGATTTTGACGAATCGAAGGACGCGCACATCAACTTCATTTATACCGACACCGAAACGGGACGCGCAATAGCGGAAGAACAGCTCACGCTTAACGATGTGCCGTACGAATTTGATATAGAAATCGGTTCAAAAATATCCGCATCCGTGGAAAACGGCATCGTTACGGTCGACTTTGACGGCGGCAAAGCCGTGTTTGACGGCAGAACGGGTGATATTACGGAGTACACCGTAAACGGCAAAGATATTCTCAATGTTTCTCCTGCGGAAGCGCACGGATTTACCTTCAATCTTTGGCGTGCCGTTATCGACAATGACGCGTGTTCGCTGACGAAGTGGAGAAAAGGCGGTCTCGATTCGCTTAAACGCAATCTCAAATCCTTTGACGCGCACATAGACGACGGTGAAATTGTCATCGAAACGGTATTTGACCTTTGCAAGGGCAAAAAAGCGATGTACGAAGCGGGTGCATCCTATACCGTTTCGTCTCTCGGCGCAATCGAAGTAAAAGCATCCCTCAAAACGGTATCGCCCGACGCGGAAAAGGACATTCCCCGCTTCGGCATCATGACGGAACTCAGCAGGGCATTCGAAAAATGCGAATATTACGGACGCGGCGAAGCCGAAAATATGCCCGATTTCAAATGTCAGGCTCCCGTCGGAATATACTCTGCGGACATAGACAGCATGTTTGAACCGTATGTATTTCCGCAGGAAAGCGGCATGCACTGCGACGCGAAAAAAATCATTCTCTCGGCATCGGACGGAACGAAGCTTGCGATTTACGCCGACGACAAGGTGAATTTCAGCGTACATCATTTCACGCAGTCGGCTCTTGACAGGGCAAAACATCAGGAAGATGTCAAGGATATGAACACGACCGTTCTGACGCTTGACGGATTTACACGCGGAATCGGTTCGAGCAGCTGCGGACCGGACACAAGAGCCGAGTACAGAGCCGACGCTTCGCTCGGATACTCTTTCGGCTTTACGCTGATACCGTTAACCGACTGAACATAATCCGATTGCGGACGCATTCACCGACGAAAAACCCTGTGTTTTTTCGGTGCGCGTCCGCTTTCTTCAAACAGAGGAGTTTTATGAACACAAATCCTTTCGAAAACGAACGCATGCTTGTTTTCCCCGAGTTAAAAGCGTGCCTTGTTCGCTCCGTTTTTACGGTCGGCAGAATAAAAAAAGCCGAGCTTACCGTTACCGCGCTCGGTTATTTTGAGGCATTTATAAACGGAGCGCCGCTTTCCGACGACCGTTTAATGCCGCCGCAGTCGGATTACCGCAATCGCGATCTCTCGCACGCACTGTATCCGATACACGATAAGATGCACAGCCGCATCTATTATTACAGGTATGATGTCGCCCACCTTTTGAGAGAGGGCGAAAATGTACTTGCGTGTCATATCGGCGCGGGATGGTACGGTCAGGACGAATGTGACGTTGAGGGTGTGGGCAAATGGGGCGACAACTGTCTTGTTTTTAAATTCACCGTCACTCTTGAGGACGGTACGCAAAAAGTCATCTCGCAATCCGACACAAAAAACAGTCACCGAAAAAGTTATATAACCCGAACAAACATTTATTACGGAGAGTGCCTTGACGCAACACTGTATCCGAAAAAATGGAATGAAATCGGCTTTAATGACGGTGACTGGCAGAGTGCCGAAGAAGCGGCACTGCCCGATGTCGAGTTTTCTCTTGCGGACTGTCCTCCCGACAGAGTAACGGGAACAACCGTGCCCGTGCCGATTTGTGAAAAAGATTTTGTCAAAATATACGACCTCGGCGCGACGCTTTCGGGGACTCCCGTCATTGAATTTCCCGAAAACGCAAAGGACGGTGACAGCGTTTCCGTATTTTTTGCAGATGTTCTGAACGAAGAAATGATGCCCGACTTTTCACACACGGGCGGCGACGTGAGAATGCAGCACGATGAATTCGTTTATTCGCGCGATTTTCCCGAAAAATATCGCATTCATTTTACATGGAATGCGGGCAGGTACATTATTTTGCACGGCAACGCACGCATAAATACATTTGAAGAAGTGCGAACCGACATAAAACAGCGCGTATTTTTGAGGTGCGAAAACGAAGTGCTTCAATGGTTTTTCGATGCTTTCGTCCGTACGCAAGCCGTAAATATTCACGGCTGTATTCCGTCCGACTGTCCTCACCGCGAACGGCTCGGCTACACGGGAGACGGTCAGCTTTGCTCCGCCGCAGCGATGTATATTTTTGACTCAAAAGAAATGTACCGCAAATGGATGCGTGACATAAGAGACTGTCAGGACGCGGAAAACGGACACGTGCAGCACACCGCACCGTTTTACGGAGGCGGCGGCGGTCCCGGCGGCTGGGGCGGTGCGGCGGTTATCGTTCCGTGGAATTTTTACAGGTTTTTCGGCGAAAAAGACGAACTGAAAGCATCGTATCCGTCGATGCTGAGATACCTTGAATACATGCACGCTCACAGCGATGATTTTCTCGTGACACGCGAAGAAGAAAAAGGCTGGTGCCTCGGAGACTGGTGCCCGCCGCACAACAGGGTGCTCATTCCCGAAAGCTTTGTTAATACTTTTTATTTTGCCGAGTGCGCAAGGCTTACGCTGAAGGCATCCGATGTTCTCGATATGCAAAGCGACCGCAATAAACTTAAAGAAATGTTCGACGGTGCAATAAATGCGCTTTATGAAAATTTTTTCGATGCGTCGACAGGCAGTTTTTGCGGAGGAGTTCAAGGGGCGGACGCTTTTGCGCTGCATCTCGGCATAGGGGACGGGCGCACGAAAACAAACCTTGTCGAAAAGTATTCGACGCTTCGCCGATTTGATACGGGTATTTTCGGAACGTATTTTCTGCTGAAGACACTTTTTGATATCGGCGAAAACGAACTTGCATTCGATATTCTCACGAACAGAACGGAGTATTCTTTCTTCAACATGATGAAGCACGGCAGCGCGAATCTTTGGGAGAATTGGGACGGCTGCGACTCGCGCTGTCACCCGATGTTCGGCGCGGCTGCGGAATTTGCCGTAAGCAAAATTCTCGGCATAGACGAGCACTTTTTTAATGCCGGCTGCATTTTACGCACCGTAAAACCGGCATATATTCCCTCAACCGGAGACATATGTGCTCGCATATCGACCGCCGACGGCGAATACCGCCTGACGGTAAGCTACAGCGGCGGCAAGCAAACAGTTAAGCTGACGGGCGGCATGGGTTTAACTCCCGTCGGCTTAAGTCCAAAGCTTTTCACTGTCGGAGAAAGTTAAAATGTGCCGAGCCACAGGCTTTGAACCTCGGCTCGGCACAATACTTTTATTTTACTGTCAAGGTCGGCTTTTGCAGTGCGGCGCAGAACAAAAAACCGATTGAACGTTTAACCTTTTTTTATTTTGAGTTTGCCTTTTTCGCTTTTACCTTTTTTAACAGGCGGAGCACTCCGATTACGCCGAGATTCAGGCAAATGCTGCCGAGAAGGAGAGAGAAAAGGTGGTCGGGAAGTTTTTCTACGGTCTTCGACGAGTCTATAAGCGACACAATGAAATAACAGAAACCGACATTGTTGAAAAACATAGGCATATAGGGGTGCAGCATAATGAGCATTGCTATAGCGATTATAAGCACAATGCATATGGCAGGCAGGTGCGAAAGACCGAGTGCCATAAGCTGTTTACAGCCAAGCACCACTCCGGCGGCAATGAGAAGTCCTACGGCACCGCCTACAAGCGTGTGCCAAAAACGCTGTTTCGGTGTCAGTTCTTCCTGCATGAAAAATATGGTAACGCTGATAAAAAATGCCCAGTTTTCAATTGAGAGGGGCGAATCGTGCAGATGCGGGTGGATTATTTGGTAAATGACGTTCCAAAGAATTATCCACAGAAAAACGACAAACAGAGTCGTCATCTTGCCATTTGCGGGTTTTGCGAAAAATGTAAGCTTGTTGTTGTTTTCGGACATACGGTTTGCTCCTTTTTGTGTTTTGTACGGAAATTGTAACGGAAAAAACACGTTTTTGGCAACGAGCAAGCTTGGGCATATTTGCCGAATATCCCACAATATACATGTGATTTGTCGGTACGCCCACAATGCACCTCAAAATTATTTTTTATTCGTACACAATATAAAAAACTGCCGAAATCACAGGGAAGCGGCAGTTATTTTTTATCAGTAAAGCGAATAGTCGCACACCTGCGGCGTTCCGCCTTCTTCGCGTGACTTATCGGCAAGGAAAACGGTTAAATGTCCCTCGACGGAGTTGTAGATCGACGTGCACGAAACGGACTGTTCGCCCGTACGGACAAAGCTTGTAAAGTCGGCGATCAGCGATTCATCGCCGCCGCCGTGTCCGCCGCCCGCAGAAGTGTCGACTTCGGTATTTTCGCAGCCGTCGGGGTGACCGTTGTTAATAAGCGATACGGTAAATTTGCCCGATTCGAAATCGCCGAAAATTTCGCCCTTTGTGCCGGTGATGTGTATGCTTCTTCCCGAAGACGCCGTGCCGCCGATCATGTTATGCGTTCCCGTTGCGCCGTTTTCGAACTCCACAAGGACGGACTGATGGTCGACTACGTTATTGTCGCATTTGTAGATGCATCTGCCGTAGGGATTTGTTGTTCGCAGACTCTCTGCCTTTTCTTCGTACGTAACGTTGTCGCGTCCCTCAAATTCCGTCCACGCGTAAAACGCCCATCGTTCGGGGTGACCGAGATACATGTCTTTTGCCGAATAACGGCAGGTGTCGACATGCGGACAGTCAAGCAGGCAGCGAGTGCCTGCACCCTCGGGCGCGTTTTCGGGACGGAACTGGAATTTGCCGCCGAAGCTCGAAACTCTTTCGGGCTTTACCGGCAGCATCATCCACGTCATAATGTCGATGTCGTGACAGCTTTTTGCCAGCAGCATGCTTGTTTTGCAGATGTCGGAATTTGCCCATTTTCCGCGCACATACGATGTCGAAAGGTGGTGATAGCTAACGTTTTCGACGGTCTGAATGTTGAGAATATCGCCGATGTCGCCGTTGAGAATACGTTTTTTTATTTCAAGATAAAAATCGGCATAACGCAGAACATGACATATCATGACCCTGTTTCCGTTCGCGCGCACTATCGACAGAAGTCGGTGCATTTCGTCGGCGGAACACGCAAACGGCTTTTCGAGCAGCATGTCATAGCCTTTTTCGAGAAGCGGCGCGGCTGTCATAAAGTGCTGGTGATCCATTGTGCCGTTTATCACGGCGTCTGCAATTTTCGGATGCTTTGCCAGCTCCTGTGCCGACTCGAAACAAAAATCTTCCGAAAAACCGTATTTTTTCGCCGCGAGGAGACACCTTTCGCGGTTAGGGTCGGCAATGCCGACTATTTTCAGCTTTTCGGGGTTCGTTATTGAGTAGTCCGCGTAAATGAATGAGCGATGACCTCCGCCTACTATGACGGCTGTAACGGGTTGTGTTTTCATGAGCTTGTCTCCTGTTTTGTTATCCTTTGCTGTTTTCGGGTATAATCTGTGAACCTGAAATTCTTGACCTTTCGGCTTTTTCGACTGTGCGCAGGAATGCGCCCACGATGTTTGAGGCGGCACGTCTGCCCGTCGATACGGCTTCTTCGTAGTGGTCTTTTGCGAACACGCTGCCGAAGTCGTTATCGGGCACGATATAGCCTATGGTGTCGTTGCAAAGACCTATGACGGTCAGATGCCCTTCGACCGCACTGCGCATGGGCGGGTATTTCCAGTCCGCACCCCAATATGCTTTGTCTTTTTCGTATGCTCCGCCGACAAGAAGCTCCGGGCAAAGTTCGCCGGGAATAAGGGCGAATTTAAGAGTTTTGCCGAATTCCGCGTATCCGACTTCGGTTGCAAGATACAAATCATAATTCTTGCTGTCCTGCTCGTTGTCCATGCATACTTTCGTTATGCCGTTGTTGACAAGGCGCAGCTTTGCCGCAAGCTCGAGAATTTTATTGTCGGACGGAACGAAAGCTTGAGTGACCGCGACGTTGAGCATCGGCTCGATTTCCGTCATATTTTCGTTGATGCTTCCGAGGGCAAGCTGTCCGAGTGTTCTGCCGTAGGCTTCTATACCGCCGTGGCGGCTCAGTCCCTCGGGAATATGGCTGTTGCCTCTTTCGGTTGCGACGGCAGCCTCCGCACCCTGGAAGAACATCGCGTTGAAGCCGTTCCTCTCCGTTTCGTCGCAGAGATAATACGGGAAATCCGCGCTTACTTCACGCTGTCTGCCGCCGTAGCATGTCGGATGCGCCGCGAGGAAAACCGCGACCGTGCTTTTTTCGCCGTCGTCGGGAGTAAAGCGCATTACCGTCATTTTATCGTCGACGATATACGGAGGACGCTTGTCGCGGACAAATTCCGATGCGTCGGCGAGAGTGTATTCAAGCTTGCCCGTACGCATATCGGCAACGGCTTTTTTCACCGTATCCGCCGCCGTCACGAAGAGGTACTCCATAAAGTCTTTGTTTTTTCCGCTTACCGCGTCTTCGGGATGTCCGTCGGCAACGGCTTTTCCGTTGACTCTTAAAGCTTCGGTGAGACTGCCCCAAATGCCTTGCGTGTCTACGCCCGAGTGGCAGTGCGTGGCACTGATGTTCAGTGAAACAATGTTGTTTTCGGCGATAAAATCCTTCAGGAGCGTGCGGATATGCCTTATGTCGGTGTTGGAGATTCCGATGCAGTCTATCACGGCAAAAACGTTTATTCCGCGTCCGCTGCCGTCGTCAAAAGCCGCCGCGCGTATCAGCTGGTCGGTGATGTATCCCGAAACGGTATTCGGAGGAAACGCGAGATATCCGCCTACATACAGTTTGCCGTTTACAACGGCGGGAATGATGCTTTGCTTGGCGAACCCTAAACGCCAACGCGCGTTTTTCGCAGGCTCGGCAAGGAAATATCCGCTGCCCTCAAGAAATCCCGTGTCGTCGTAGCGGTTGAGATACGGTATTCCCGCGTCGGAAACTCTGTCCGCAAGCACACCGATAACCTTTTGGACGATACTGTCGCTTTTGTCGAGAAAACTGCGTTTTTTCGTTTCATCCGCAAATACTTTTTTCAGCGAGCTTTTTGCGGCAGCAAAGCCTGCCGTGCCGATCGCCGACAGTGCAAAGGAAATCGCAAAACGTTTTTTCATACCTGATCCTCCCCGTATTCTTTCTTTGTTATTCTCAGTTCACCGAATTTGAATCCCTCAAGCGGTTCGGTTATTTCAAGTCTTAAGCACCCGTTTTCAAAACACTCCGCAGGTAGGTCGTACATGACGGCGGTAAAACCGTCGGGCAGCATTTCTTCGGTGTATTTTCCGTTTATTCTGCCGCCGAAGCGTTCTCCGGAATAAACCGTTTTGCCGTTGGCTTTTATCTTAAAGCCGCTTTTTTTGTCGGGCACCGGATTTTGATATGTTATCATGAGAACGTAATCCGTGCCGTATGCAAAACCGCCGTGTTCCGCGTGAAGCGAAAAATGGTCGTACAGCTTAAAAAGGCATGTCGGCATTGTGCCGTTGTTTCTGTCGGGTCTGTCCGCCTGCGTGTCGATGTAAAACTCGCCTTGCTGCTTTTCGCCGAGTGCCGCAAGACCGTCGTCGGCAACGGAAAAATAATACTCATCCGACGCAACGCTGTTTCTGTTTACGCAGCGCAGCAAATATGCGTTTGCCTCGCTGTCCGGCATTTTTTTCGATGCCTTTATTCTGCTTAAAAGCCATTCCTTATCCGTTACGGGCAAATCTACGGTGTCAAGTACCGCTCCGCGCTCCCAGCCGTCGGCATGAAATCGCAGTGTTCCGAGCTGAATACCTGCCGTATCAAAAAGTCGTTCGGCAATCGTTTCAAGCTCCGTCCGCAATGACGTTATTTCTTCGGGGTAAGGCTCGGAAAGAACCTTTTCGGCATCCGAAAGGCACCCACGCTTTATAAAGAAAACCGCGTCGTTTATAAGTTCACCGTCAAACAGCACGCGCCGCCTGACGTACGCATCCGTTTCGGCTCTGAAAAGGCACGTGAGGAACCGCCAATTTTCCGTCAGCGACGGCGTTTTTACGGCAGCGTCGCGGAATATTCTCAGAGTGTTTTCTATCTGCGGGTTGTTTTCGGGCGCACCCGTCCAGTTTTTTTCAAGACCGAAAATGCCGTCGGCAAGGCTCTGCGTGTCGGCTCCGTAAAAGAACAGTCGGACGTAGTCCGCAATTATATCGTGCGTTTTTGCCCTGCCGTTAAATTCGAGTGCGCACCACACGGCTTTGTTTACATCGTCATTTACGCCCTCCGAATATGACACCGAACCTACCGTGTACGGCGACGTAAGCTTGTGCAAAAGCGCGTATTCTTCGGGACGCGGGTTTACCGATTCGCGCCCGTTAGCGGCGGCAAGAGCATAATTCCAATCGTCGTGATCAAAGTGGACGGGATGTTCACAGCGAAGATTGTGCGTTATGTCGGGATAAAATCTTATCGGATAACGTGCGGGGACGCGGCGGCGCAGTTCGTCCAACGGGAAAGCGTGGTTCGGTCCGGTTATTATGCCGTCTATCGAGCCGTCGGAAACGCTGCGAATTTCCCGTATGAAGTCTTCGCCCCAGTTTTCAATGCCGTGGGGTGACTGAGCCGACGGCAGCATCTGCGCGTTCGGGTGGCTTTCGTTCAGTATTTTTTTAAAAATTTTGCACCGTGTGATAAATTCGTCGGCGGGCAGGGAACCGGGGTCGCCTCCCGGCGGAAACACGGCATCTATTCTTTTTGCGCCGCCGAAAACATATCTTCTGTTCTCCGCCGCCTCTTCGCGATCGGCTTCGCTGTTCGGATACCACAGCGACACATTGAGGTCGATTTCATCGGCAATTTCGGCGGCTTTGAAAAGCAGCCCGTTCTTCGTATACTTCATAAGCTCGTTGCCGTCGGCGGCGTTCTTGACGCCGGGAATATGCTCGACCGTGTTCGCGCCGAAATACATCATGTCAAGATAAGCGCGTTTGTAATCGTCCGTGTCCCATTTGTCGTATGTGTTCGACAGCGGACGGTAACCGAGCTGATGACCGCGCACTTGCTTGTCCGGTGTGAAGCTCCCCGATATATCGGCAATAAGCGTTATTTTTCCGTATGAATATTCGGTTTTTTTGAGAAAAAGTCCTATACCGTATATAAAACCGCGAATGCCGCTTGCGCGCACGGTTACGGTTTTGTTTTGCGCTTCAATTTCAAAACGGTCACTGCAGCAGATTTTACTGTCCTCGGCAAAAACAAGACGCGGCTCGTTCGGCAGAGGCGATATCTGCGCCTTTTTACCTGTTCGCAGTCTTATTTCTTCGGCAAAAATTTCGGCTGCTTTCAGTTCCGCTGCGGTTGCAGCTGCCGCCGAAATGCCCGTCAAATCTGTTTTCATGCTTTTTTCTCCCGAATCGGATATTATTTCATGTTGAATAAACAGAAATTCATCTTATTATATTATAGTACCGCGGAGAATAAGTCAAGCGCGGAGGCGGAATATTCGAACATTTATTGCATTATTGCAGTCGTTAATTTCCCGTTAATTTCCAAAGAAAATCCGGCATCATTCGCAGCCGCATTTTCTCCGAAAAAGCGAAACGGGTAAATTCCGCAGCAAAATTTTACGTTCGTACGGCAAAATTCCATCCGATCGACTATTGACAGCTTCACGATCAAGCGGTATAATGCTGCCGTAAAACGATTTCCGCAGACAACAAGGTTCCCGAAACGCGGTGACGGCATGAAATTAGTTGAACAGTATCGGCAGTGCGCCGCAGAAATGCGGCTTTTCAAATACCGTTTAGTTAGCATAGACTAACCGCAAAAAAAACGGATGAAATATCCGAAAAAGAGACAACCCGCATTGTTGTCGCGGGAGATGAACGCATCGGTACGCCCGCTGCTTTGCTGCGCATGGGTGTAAATTCTTCGCAGCGAAAAAAACAGTATACCAAAGAGCACTCCAAATACCGAGGCAATGCGGCGTATCGAAGAAATCGGTAACATTTTTGCGGCGGTTGATGCTGCCGCAGAGCAAAATAATTTTTTACGAGGCGATAAAACAATGAAATGGCTTATTATTCCCGCGTTTTGCTTTCTGTACTGGGGAATATGTTTCCTCTGCACGGGAACGGATAAGAAAAATCTCATCGGACTGCGCTCATATCCGGATGCGGTACAGAAAATTGTCTGCGAACGTCTTGCGGATAATGCTCCGAAAGAAAAACCGCTGCTGTCTGTTTTGCTGAGCAATCTTGTCCTTTTTACGGTTGTTTTCTCCGTGACGGGACTCGTATTTAAGAGCGTACTCAATTTTAACGGCTACCTTTCGGCTTTTCTGTATTTTCTTGTTTTCGGAGAGGGACTCGGACTGTTTGACCTGCTGATAATAGACCTTCTTTGGTGGCGCAATACAAAACGGATCCGATTTTCGTTTTTGCCGGAAAAGGCAATCTATCAAGACCCTGCCAAACACATCGGCTCTTTTTTGCGCGGGATACCGCTCTTTGCCGTTATCGCCGCGCTGAGCGCAGGCATCATAACGCTTATATGAAGAAGTGAGGTATCCTTTATGCAATTCAAAACACTCGGGAAAAGAGACAATCCCGCCGTGCTGTTTGTCCATGCAATGGGTGTGACCGGTGACAGCAGCGAGCGGACGGCAAAATTTTTGCAGGATAGGTATTTCTGTATCATGCCGACTTCAACGGTCTACTGTAAAGGGCAAAAATACGTAAGCAAAACGGATGAAATACGTCAGATAAATGCGTTTCTTTATAAAAACGGCATCGGACGCATTGCTCTCGTTCTCGCGTCCTCCATCGGAGCAGACCTTGCGGCGGCATTTTTGACGCATTCGGAGATTCCCGTCGAGCACGTTTTTTTCGACGGCGGGCAGTTCGCGCGGATATCGCTGCCGCTGCGGCGAATCATGACACCGTTTTTGTATTTCGCAATAAAAAGTCTGTACCGCTCAAACGGCAAAACGCTGAAAAAAATACTTTGGTGCGACGACGATACAATAAAGCCGTACTTTGTTGAGGCGGGCAAATATCTTACCTACGGAAATCTTCGCCGTCAGATGTCGGACAGTCTTGAAAAAAAACCGTTTCCGCCGCTATCGGAAAAGCTGCAGAAAAGCACTTACTTTGAGTTCGGCAGCATTGAAGAACATTACAAATACCGCGATGATGTCATCAAGGCATACCCCTGCGGCAATTATCCCGTATTTGAGGGATATAACCACATGCAGTACCAGATACGCGATCCTGAGGGTTTTGCGGAAATGCTGCGATCGGTTATCGAAAATGACCGTTTGCCCGAGCTGCCGTTTTTGAGAACGCGGGACTGAAGCACGGACAGATATCCGACGGAACAGAGAAAAGCACCGGGCGATGTCCTTTTTCGGACTGCCCGGCGTTTTTCTTCCGTGCGGCTTAACCGCAGCGATATTTTTGAAAGAAACACACACATATTTTACGGTCTGATTATACATATCGGATTCAAAAAATGTTACACACCTGTAATATTTGTCCGTAAAATTGTAATAATCGTCAATTTTTCCGGGGCAAAATAAACAAATCTTTCCTTGCCTTTTTGGCAGATACAAAGAATTTCGGTATAAGCGCGGTAAATTTTCAATTATTCACGATTTGTTCACATTACGCCATTATAATCTTAACGGATAAATTCGGAGCGGTATTCCGAAAAAACAGACAACTTGCGGAGGCATGTCAGCAATGTACAGCACGGTTACCAATATTTTTTACAAAATCCTTGTTCTTCTTCTTTCTCTTACAGTCGGCTGCGCAGGCGGCAGTGTATATCCGTCACAGGATAACATCATAAAGGCTCAGGACGAAGTTTCCTGCAAAATGACAGCGGTTCTTTGGGCGGACACACAGATATCAGACTATCTTCTGAGCAGAGACGAGTACATGAAAGCCGCCTGCCGTGACATTGCGGCGACGGACGGCAGCATTGACGCACTTGTACTTGCGGGCGACATCGCCGAAAACGGAAAAGGCTCGGAATACAGAGTGGTGCTCGACAACCTCAATATTTTCAAAGGCAAGGTGGACAGTATTCTCCCCGCTACGGGCAACCACGACATCAGGCTCCGCATTTTCGGGAACACGGTAAAAACTTTCGCGGAGTTTTCTTCAAGCGTAAACGAAAATCTGAACCTCGACAAGCTCTACTATTCATACGAAGTGAACGGTTACAGATTCATCGTTCTCGGCAGCACACGAACCGAATTTGAAGAAGCGTACATCAATGAAACGGAGCTTAACTGGCTCGACAGTCAGCTTAAAGAAGCTACGGCAAACGGCATGCCCGCTTTTGTCGTACTTCATCAGCCTCTCAAAGACACTCACAATCTTCCCGATGCATGGGGTTCACCGATTCAATCCGCAGGTTCGGTAGGCGCGCAGTCCGATGACCTCAAAAAAATAATGAGCGGCTACAAAAACGTATTCCTTATAACGGGTCATCTCCATTCGGGTTTTTCTTCGTACACCTATGAAGAAATAAACGGCATTCACGGCATAAATCTGCCGTCACTTACCATTGCCGACGACGGATACAAGCACACGGGTACGGGAATCGTCATGGAAGTATACGAAAACAAAGTACTTTTCAGAGCGAGAGATTTTTCCGAGGGGAAATATCTTCCTCAATTTGACATGGAATACAGTTTAGTTAAATAAATTTTACGGAATTGAGAAGGAGGCTACCCATTAGCAGCCGACCTCTCACACCACCGTGTGTGCGGTTCCGTACACGGCGGTTCAATCATATTGAGTGCATGGACTTGTACGCTTCG
>CAVFAD010000047.1:0-7606 GCA_963620305.1 Bacteroidaceae bacterium
TTGATGATTAAGCTGTATTCGCTATCGGTCAGTGCAAGGTGGTATTTGATATTTCTCATCGTGAATCCCTCCTTGACTATATTCTACTCGGCTGGCTTTCAAATTGCGAATGTGTGGATTTTGTTTTTGCAGTTCTCCGGGCATAAAAATAACTCCCAGAAAATGATTTACCATTCTCTGAGAGTTTATTTTAATTTTTATCTATTCTGCTGTATTGCTGTTCATACCAAATCACTTTTGGTAAATCTTTTGGTAGAACTTACACCGAAAAGCTCTCAAACCCGCATGAATACTGGATTTTACTTATCCAAAGATTTCATCGTCGGGAACAGCAGGACATCGCGGATTGCGGCGGAGTCGGTGAGCAGCATTACCATGCGGTCGATGCCGAAGCCGATGCCGCCCGTGGGGGCCATGCCGTATTCAAGTGCGGTGAGGAAGTCTTCGTCCGTATGGTTTGCCTCTTCGTCGCCTTGTTTGAGAAGCTCTTCCTGCGCCTTGAAACGCTCGCGCTGGTCGATAGGGTCGTTAAGCTCGGAGTAGGCATTTGCCATTTCCCAGCCGTTCATGAAAAACTCGAAACGTTCGACGTAATCGGGGTTTTCGGGTTTTCTTTTCGTAAGAGGGGAGATTTCAACCGGGTGCTCCATAAGGAAAGTGGGTTGTATCAGATGCTCCTCGACATATTCTTCAAAGAACAGATTGAGAATATCTCCTTTTTTGTGGCGCGCTTCAAATTCGATGCCTTTTTCCTTTGCGAGTGCTTTCGCTTCATCGTCGGTTTTGATTGCGGAGAAGTCTATGCCGGCATATTTTTTGACCGCATCCGTCATTGTTATTCTTTCAAACGGCTTGCCGAGATCCATTTCCACTCCGTTATACACGATTTTTGTCGTGCCGAGCACTTCTTGTGCTACAAAACGGTAGAGATTTTCGGTGAGATCCATCATGCCGTGATAATCGGTGTAAGCCTGATAAAGCTCCATGAGCGTAAATTCGGGGTTGTGACGCGTGTCAAGACCCTCGTTTCTGAAAACTCTGCCTATTTCGTAGACTCTTTCCATGCCGCCGACGATAAGACGCTTAAGATAAAGTTCAAGCGAAATGCGCAGACGGAGATCTTCGTCGAGTGCGTTAAAGTGCGTTTCAAACGGACGCGCGGACGCACCGCCGGCATTTGCGACAAGCATGGGCGTTTCAACCTCGATAAAATCCTGCGAATCGAGATATTTTCTTATGGCGCGGATTATCTTTGACCGCTTTATAAACGTGTCCTTGACCTCGGGATTCATGATGAGATCCACATAACGCTGTCTGTAACGGGTGTCGACGTTTGTAAGACCGTGATATTTTTCGGGGAGGGGGAGTAGTGATTTCGAGAGCAGTCTTACGCTTTTTGCGTGAACAGATATTTCGCCTGTCTGCGTTTTGAAAACAAAACCCTTTACCTCGACAATATCGCCTATGTCGTATTTTTTAAAAAACGCGTATTCTTCTTCGCCGATATCGTCGCGTCTTACATAGACCTGCATTCTGCCGTCTCTGTCCGCAATGTTCATAAATGCGGCTTTGCCCATCGGGCGTTTTGACATAATTCTGCCGCAAAGGCTAACATCTTTGCCCTCAAGCTCATCAAAGCGCGCGGTGACGTCGGAAGTGTGCATATCCTGTTCGGCAGTTGTAATGACAAACGGATCTCTGCCTGCGTCTCTGAACGCCTGCAGCTTATCAAGGCGAACCTTGCGAAGCTCATTGTCATTCTGACGCGGTGCATTATTTTGCGCTGTTTTTTCTTCAGCCATGATTGTTTCCTGTGTTGCCGAATAGGCAAATCCTTTCAGTTAATATCTTCTTTTGAAATTTCGAGAACAACAAGTTCGATGTTGCCCGTAGGTGCTTCGACGACAACACGGTCGCCGACCTTGTGTCCCAAAAGCGTCCTGCCGATGGGGGATTCATCCGAAATTCTGTTCTCTATGGGGTTTGCCTGCGGGGAACCGACTATCTGATATACATCTGTTTCGCCATAGGTTTTGTCTTCAACTTTAACATAAAGTCCGGTTTCCACCTTGTCCGTCGTGAGTGCACTTTCGTCAAGCACCGTAGCGTGAGCAAGCATGTACTCGAGCTCGGCAATGCGAGCTTCGAGCTTTGCCTGGTCGGATTTTGCTTCGTCATATTCGGCGTTTTCGGAGAGGTCGCCGAAGGATTTTGCTTCTTTGATTTTCTCCGCGATGTCGTTACGTCCGTTGGAACGGAGGTCTTTAAGTTCCGCCTTATATTTTTCTATGACCTTGAGAGGTAATACGTATTCGTCTGCCATTTTTCAGTCGATCCTTTCTGAAGTTAAATACAAATATACATTTTATTTTTAACGGCGAGGTTTGTCAAGTGAAATTTTAATTTAACCCTTTGCCGCCGCGACTATCTGCTTTATATACTCAATGAGGTCGTCGGCTGTACCTTCGGTCTGATTGATGATATCAAATACCGCCTGTGCGACCGACGCGGGGAATTTTTCAAGTTCGGAGTAGTCCGGCTTTTCCGGCGAGCCGTCACCGCCATCCGTCTTGCCGGAATCATCGGGAGTGTCCGCAGTGTCCGACGAATCCGGTTTTTCGGTGTTCTCCGTTTGCGGGCGATTCGTCACGACAATCTTTATCTCTTTACCGTCGGGTACCTCGGAAAATGTCGGGTCAAGCTGTACCGCCATGCGCAGAATAAGGCGTGCGTCGGCAACGTCGATATCGCCGTCAAAGTCCACATCACCGTATATAAGTTCCGATTTGTCCTTAATGACTTCAAGCTGTACCGCATGACGCAGCGCAGAACGTGCATCGCTGACAGTAACCGAGCCGTCGCCGTCAATGTCGCCGAAAAGGCGATCCTTATAGTTAAAGCTGCTTATTACGGTTCTGACGGTATAGTTAACTTTCAGCCTGTATTCCGACAAAACTTTTTCTGCGCTGATCTCAGTTTTTCCGAGTCCTTTAAGAATTGTATTTGCAAGGTCAACTCCCATTTTTACGAAGCTGAGTGTGAAGCCTGCATTTTTGTAAACCGCATCAAGCACCTGCAGAAGGTCATAGAGCGAAGCGGTAAATTCATAAGGAACCTCCGATAGGTATTTTGAAAGAGAACCGTCCTCGTTGAAGTAGAGTTCGACTTTACTTATACCGTATTTGAAGTCCGTGAATTTAACATCAAGCTTGTTTGATGTGCCGCTGCCGCTTATGATTATCGGGTCTATCGTGCCGTCGGAAAGCGAAAAGACTTTGCTTCTTGTCGAAGTGCCGCCGGCAGCGTATTCCGAAGCACCGTACATGACCTGAATACCGAGCAGTCTGCCGTCATCGTTATTATGAGAAACAGTGAGAGAGAAATCCTTATCCTCGGGAGTTATCAGCGATACGCTGTCACTGCCGTAAAGAGGAACGTATTTGTCACGGTTTTCGCCTTTGCTGAATGTCATTGTGTCAAAGTTGAGAACACCGTCTCCGAGAAGCACCTCGATGAAGCTTTTTGCCACCGAGGAGTTACTCTTAAACATTCCGTCAAAAACGGGTTTAAGCCATTTTTCTACGGCTTCGTCCACTTTTTCATAGCTGTTATTGCCTTTGTCGACGGTTATTCCGTCTTTTTCGGCAATGCCGGACTCATTTGTTACAACACAGTAGGGCATGTCTTTCTTTATGGAATTTGCATACTGCGAAAACATCGTTACGTACTTTTTCCACTCTACCGGCTGTTCATCTGCTTTGATAACGGTCGCCGTGTGTGACTCAGCCGAGACAAAAGGAACGCACGACAGCAGCATAACGGCTGCCGTAAATGCGGACAGTATGCGTTTTGCGGTGTTTTTTGACATTGCTTTCACTTCCTGAAATACTTATTTTATAAGATTGAGCTTTACCATAACGAGTGCGCCTGCAACGGCAGCGACAATGGTTACAAACATGAGCGTTCCGACTCCGAGCGTGGGAGCAAAAAGAAGAACGATAACACCGACAACTATGGGGAATATCGAAATCCTCCAATGCTTTCTGAAATAGCTTGCGCCGAGTGCACCGAAAAGTGCGCTTGTGACATACGAAAATGCGGGACGCAGCGTGCTGCTTTCGCGCAGAGTCGGCAAAACGGGAGAGAACAGCAATACACCTGCGGCGATGATGACCGTTGTTGCGATAGCCGATGAACCGATGGCGATAGTGGTTATTACTTCGCCCTCCTCGGTATTGGGTTTTACGTTTGCTTTTTCCATTGCGTTGAGTCCGCACGGGAGCTTAAGATTTGTAATGTTGCCCGTTACAAAGCTCAGGTATGTGCCGCCCGCGCCGAGCATGGGCGTGTAGGTGATGACTTCTATTATCGCTGTCGTCCAATAGATAAGTATGACCTTTGTCAGTGCGTTGAAAACGGTCTTCGATTCGGGCCACGCGCCGTAATACATGCTGAAGCCGAACGGCAGTGACAGCAGCACCAAAAGTGCGCCGACCGTCCAGATGCGTCCCCATGTGTGAACTGTATCAAGATACGTTCTTTCGGTCTTTTTGGCTGTTCCTATGCTCATGATGCCGCACCTCCCCACCATGTAAACGACGTAACGCTTTCGGGCAGTGTTACCGTAAGAAGAATACACACGCCCATTGCCGCAAAGATACTTATCGGCAAGGCGAACATTTCCAGTTTTTTGAGATTGAATTTATGACAGATGCTTTCGAGCGCAAGCATGATGACCATAGCCGAAACAAGCGTTGCTACGGACATAAATCCCGCATCGGATGTGCCGTCGGACGACTTCCCGTTTATCGACACTGCGATAAATGCGGCGATGATGCCTATAAAGGCTGCGGCGGAAACGTTATCGGCGAGTTTTGAATTTTTTTCGCTCTTAGAAACCATGCTGCCGATTTTCTTTTGAATAAATTTGCAGAATATCGGAACAAGGAACAGAGCAAAGCTCGTGCCGACCGTCATGACCCACATTACCGCAGAGAACTGCGCTTTGTCCGTAACCTCAATATTGATGTTTGAGCCGAACTGTTCAAGCATCGTGCTTGCGGCAACCGTTTCATAGGCGAGATTGCCGATAACGCTCAAACGTATCCACGGCAGAACAATGCCGAGGGCGGAGGAAAGCACCAAAACGGTTGCAAGAATCGAAATCGCAGGTGCAACCGTGAAAAGCGCGGCACTCACCACGGTATTTTTAAGCGTTTCTTTTGAAATTCCGAGCTGCTTTGCCCGTTTCCATGCCTTTGCCATAAAAAACACGGATTCAACGACTATAAAGCCGATGATGAATGCAGCCATTGCATACATAAAGCCGCCTTCTTTGAAATCGGTCATATTCGAACCTCCCGTAAATACTGTACCATTTTGTATATTAACACAAAACACACTCGCAGTCAACGAAAAAACATACTTTTTCCGCACTCGGTAAAATGAAAATTATGTATTTTCCGTCAGTCGTTTTTTCGGATGTTTTCTCCTTGCTCAATTGCAAGAAGTTTTTCTTTTATTGCCGTCCCGCCGTTGTAACCCGTGAGCGAACCGTCGGAGCCGATGACTCTGTGACACGGTACTATAATCGAAACGGGATTTTTGCCGACCGCGCCGCCTACAGCCTGAGCCGACATCCTTTTTATTCCGCGTTTTGACGCAATTTCCGCCGCAATTTCGCCGTAAGTCACGGTTTTGCCGTACGGAATTTTTGTCAGTCTTTCCCATACGTCTTTCTGAAATTCGGTTCCGCAGAAAGAGACAGGTATCGCAAAGTCAGGATTTTTCCCCGAAAAATATTCGTCAAGCCATCGCACAGTGTTCGCAAACACACGCGGAAATCCGGACTGCGCATTTTTTGCTTCGCCGTCGGACGGAAATCCCGTCTGATTTTGTATATACAGTCCCGTGAGAAAACTGCCGTCCGAGCGCAGGGCAAGCCTGCCGACGGGGGAATCGCAGAAATGCAGAAAGTACGGTATATTTTTCATTTTCATTTCGCTCCTGTCCGTAGTAATACCATTTTACATCTTTTTGCCGATGTTTCAAGTGCCTGAATGTCTTTTTCGGCAAGGAATTTTGTATAATTTGCCAATGGCATTTTTGTGTAATTTGTGCTACAATCTATACAAAGGGGTGGTGTTATGTTTGAAAAAGGTTCTTTTGTCATGTACGGTGCTAACGGAGTGTGTACGGTGACCGACAGGCGAATCGAATATCAGTACGGAACGGCGAGAGAATACTATGTTCTTACACCGCTCGGAATGAAAGGTTCCGCCGTTTTCGTCCCGACGGACAACGAAATGCTCGTTTCAAAAATGCGTCGGCTGTTGAGCCGTGACGAAATTACGGAACTTGTTCTGTCGCTTCGCGGTCGGGAGCTTGCCTGGGAGCGCGACAGCAAAAAGCGGACGGAATACGGCAATGCCGTGCTGGCGCGAGGTGACAGGGGAGAGCTGTTGTCGCTTGTCAGATGTATGCGCCTCAAAAAAAATGAGCTTTCCGATGTCGGCAGACATCTTTCGGGAGCGGACGACAGTCTTCTGAAAAAAGCGGAGAGGCTCATTAACGAGGAATTTTCGGTTGCTCTCGGCATTCCGAGCGATGAGGTAGCGAATTTTATAGAAAGCACACTTAAGTGCGCGATTCGAACATAAAAAATTGTTTCAGCCGATTAAACTCCGCGTCGGACGGCAAAAATACTTCCGAAAGAATTTTTCAGGGAGTGAATGCAAATGACCGTTAAACGCGGGGACATATATTATGCCGATTTGAGTCCGGTGGTCGGCTCGGAGCAGGGAGGCGTGCGTCCCGTTCTCATTATTCAGAATGACATGGGCAACAGATACAGTCCGACGGTGATAGCGGCAGCGATAACAAGCAAACGTTACAAAACGCCTTTGCCGACGCATATAAACGTAAATGCCGGCGGAAGCGGCTTACAGCAGGACTCTGTTGTTCTGCTCGAACAAGTGCGGACTATTGACAAAAAGCGTCTGCGTGAACACATGGGCACGCTCGGCGATGCGGAAATGAGCCGCATTAACGATGCACTGTCAGTCAGTTTCGGATTGTAAGTCGGTATTGTAAATTTTAAAAAAATATGGAAATCGCCTTCGCAATATGCTACACTGTACAGTGAAAGTATCTGCGGAGGTTGTTTTATATGGATTTTAACGATTTGGCTGCAAAAGCCGCACATGCGATATCTTGCAAATACGGAAAAAAGATACTGAAAAAAGGACCCGCCCCCGTCCTTCCCGTTTCCGAAACGGCAACGGTTCACGGTGAATGCTACCGTCTCGGTTTTGCGCGCAGGGAAATAAATCCCGACGAATTCGGCAAAAAAACATACTGGATTGCGGGACACGGGTCGGGACATGCCATGGAGGGCGTATTGACCGATGTCTTTGTGCATGCGGTATGGATAGATGTCGGCTCTGACGAGGGAATTGTTTGGCTCAGCGGCGACATTGTCGGTCTTACGAATATAGAAGTGAACGAGATAAGACGCAGGATAAAAGCCGAACCGGAGTTTTCGCAGTGTATCGGCATCAATTTCAGCTGTACGCATTCCCATTCGGGAATAGATACGGTCGGCTAC
>CAVFAD010000047.1:7616-14202 GCA_963620305.1 Bacteroidaceae bacterium
TACTGGGGCAAGGCGAATGCATTGAGTATTCCGTCCGACGGTAAGGACGAAGCGTATATGGAAAAGCTTTTTTCACAGTCCGTAAAAGCCGCGAAAGAGGCATTCGCAAGCCGTACCGCGGGTAAGCTCTTTACCGGAAGACATTCAATAGAGGGCGGACTTTTTACAAAACGCCGCCTGCCCGATAAACACGAGGTTCTTACGCGAATCCGTTTTGTTCCGGATGACGGTACAAGCGAAACGTGGCTTATCAACGTCGGTGCGCATCCCAATTCACTCGGCGGCGGCAACAGAATGCTTTCAGCCGAATATCCGTACTTTATGAGAGAGCGAATCGCCGAAAAAACGGGTGCTAACGTACTGTTCGGCATAGGTGCGATAGGCGGCATGGATGCGGCTGAGTTTGACAGCGAAGACAATGTGAACAACATAAAGCTTCAGGGACGGTTTTTTGCCGATGCCGCAATTGCGGTCGATAACGACAGGCTTCTTGAGCCGGTGATAAAAATAAACAGGCGGCAGTTTTATCTTCCCGTCGACAATTACGTTTTGCTGCTGCTTGCCATTCGCGGTACAATGAGCTTTGAGCCTTTTGCGTGCAGAGTGAGTGAAACGGGCATCGCAATGCGCACCGAAATGACATATATGACATTCGGCAGCCAAAAGATTTTGTTGCTGCCCGGTGAGAGCTTTGTGTGTACCGTTTACGGCGGCTATGAACCTGCCGAGCGTTCGTCAACAGGCAAAGGCGCGGACATAAACCCCTTACCGCTTGCCGAAATCTGCGGTGACGGCGAAATGATAGCGTACGGTGTTACAAATGACATGACGGGTTATGTTGTCGCACCCAATGACTTCTGTCTGCATCCGACACAGGCATTTCTAAATCCCACAAACGACATTCGCGGCGACAGACATTATCACGAAACCAACTCCATGGGCATTCAAACGCAAAAGGTAACGGCTGACACCTTTGCCGAACTCATAAAGGACTTTTGAGTACCTTATCACCCAAAGCTAAAGAACGGAGAACTGAAAATGAAATTTTACATCGGTATAGATCTCGGAACATCGTCATGCAAAATGCTCCTTGTCAACGAAGGCGGAGCGATTGTCAACACCGTTACAAAAGAGTATCCGCTTATTTTCCCGCAGCCGGGTTGGTCGGAGCAAAATCCGGAGGACTGGTGGAAAGCCGTTTCGGACGGCATTCCCGAGCTTTTGCGCGGATTTGACGCGTCGCTTGTCACGGGCATGGCATGCGCGGGGCAGATGCACGGTCTTGTCGTGCTCGATTCAAACGATAATGTTATTCGCCCGGCAATTTTGTGGAACGACGGCCGCACGGCAAAAGAAGTCGATTACCTCAATAACTCCGTGGGAAAAGACAAGCTCTCGGAGTATACCGCAAATATCGCGTTTGCGGGTTTTACCGCTCCTAAAATTCTTTGGATGAAAAACAATGAACCGGAAAAATTTGCCGCAATACATAAAATAATGCTCCCGAAGGACTATATTAACTATAAGCTTACGGGTGTGCATTGCTGCGATTATTCCGATGCGTCGGGCATGCTTCTGCTTGATGTCCGCAGAAAGCGTTGGTCAAAGGAAATGCTCGAAATTTGCGGCATTTCCGAAGATATGCTGCCGCATCTTTTTGAAAGCTATGACGTTGTCGGAACGCTTACCGACGATGCATCTGCGCTTTTGGGTCTTTCCGCGAAAGTCCGCGTTGCGGCGGGAGCGGGTGACAATGCGGCTGCTGCGGTCGGTACCGGTACCGTGGGCAACGGCGGCTGCAATATTTCGATAGGCACATCGGGGACGGTTTTTATTTCATCCTCCTCTTTCGGCGTTGACCCGAACAACGCACTGCATTCGTTTGCTCATGCGGACGGCGGATATCATCTGATGGGATGCATGCTTTCCGCCGCAAGCTGCAACAAGTGGCTTTGTGAAGATATTCTCAAAACTTCGGATTTCTCTGCCGAACAGAGCGGCATCGGTGACGGTGCGCTCGGTGAAAATCACGTTTATTTTCTTCCGTATCTTATGGGTGAGCGCAGTCCGATAAACGATACGAATGCGCGCGGCACTTTCACGGGACTTACGATGGATACGTCCAGAGCCGATATCGTACAGGCGGTGCTTGAGGGCGTAGCGTTTGCAATACGCGATTCTTTTGAAGTCGCACGTTCACTGGGCATCGACATACCCCGTACGAAAATCTGCGGCGGCGGCGCAAAAAGTCCGCTGTGGCGCAGAATATTTGCGGATGTGCTCGGCATTCCGCTTGAAACGGTGAAAACCGAACAGGGGCCGGGATACGGAGCGGCGATTCTTGCAATGGTCGGCTGCGGCGCATATGCAAACGTGCATGAAGCTGCCGATGCTCTTGTCGAGGTCGCTTCGGTTACGGAACCCGACGCGGTTATTGCAGAAAAGTACGGGCGCAGATACCGCGATTTTTGCAAGCTGTATCCTGCCCTCAAATCGGTCTTTGCGTCACTTAGCTGACGGTCGGTTCACGTCGAACCGTTTGCCGCGCACGGTATCTTTTTCGTGTGCGTTGCACTCTGTGTTTTTTGTCTTAATTTTTCAAAATGCGCGGGCAGTCTTTCTCGGCTCCCCGCGTTTTTTCCGTTTTGTTTCCGAGTCCGAAACGAAAAAAAACGGTCTTGTGCGGAGCTCTTTGTGCGTGTTAACGCAATTACTATAATAAATATTTATTTTATGCTTGATTTTACGGCGAGCGTCATATATACTTATTGTACCGAACCGTCGGCGGAATATTTTCCGCAGGTAAAGTGAGTACCGCCGCGCCGTGTACCGTGCGGTCGGCGGGAAACAGTCGAAACCGAAACGGGGGATACGGACGGAACTTCGAGAAAAAGCCGCACTTGCGGTTAAGCTTTTAAAAAATGAATACCCGATTGCAGAATGTTCACTGACCGAAACGGAGCCGTTCCGCCTGCTGGTCGCCGTGCGTCTCTCTGCGCAGTGCACCGATAAGCGCGTAAACGAAGTTACCCCTGCGCTGTTCGGTGCGTTTCCCACGACGGCGGCTATGGCGGCGGCAAATGTCACGGATGTCGAAGATATAATACGACCGTGCGGATTTTATCACATCAAAGCGCGAGACATAGTCGAGTGCGCAAAGGTGCTGTTAAACGAATACGGCGGTGTCGTTCCCTGCGATATCGACACTCTTACCTCTCTGCCCGGTGTCGGCCGCAAGACGGCTAATCTGCTTGTCGGCGATCTATACGGCTCTCATGCAGTGGTGTGTGACACGCACTTCATAAGAATCATGCGCCGTCTCGGTTTTACCGATACCTCAGACCCGCTTAAAACCGAAAAAATCATGCGTCCGCTTCTTGCTCCGGATGAAAGCAGTGACTTTTGCCACAGATGCGTGCTTCACGGCAGAGCCGTTTGCCGTGCACGGGGAGCGAAATGCGGAGAATGTGTACTGAGAAACATTTGCGAAGAATTTAAGAATACGGCGGAGCTGTCCGATTCGGCGCAATCCGAAAAGAGCACCGCCAAGCAGAAAACAACGAAAGGATAAAACACAGAATGTCACTTTTGAAAAAACTGTTCGGAGATTATTCAAAAAAAGAAATAAAACGGAACGAGCCTACCGTAAAAAAAGTTCTTGCGCTCGACGAAGCGATAACGAAGCTTACCGACGATGAACTCAAAGCCAAAACGGAGGAATTTAAGTCACGCCTTAAGAACGGTGAAACGACCGATGATATTCTCCCTGAAGCGTTTGCCGTTTGCCGCGAAGCCGCATGGCGCGTGCTCAACATGAAGCACTTTCCGGTGCAGATAGCCGGCGGTGTCGTTCTTCACCAGGGCAGAATAGCCGAAATGAAAACCGGTGAAGGAAAAACGCTTGTTGCGACGCTCCCCGCGTATCTGAATGCCTTGACCGGTGAGGGTGTGCATATCGTCACCGTAAACGATTATCTTGCAAAGCGTGACTCCGAGTGGATGGGTAAAATTTTCCGCTTTCTCGGTCTTTCCGTCGGTCTCATTATTCACGAAAAGAATAATGCGGAGCGTCGAGCAGCTTATGCGGCCGACATAACATACGGCACCAATAACGAAATGGGATTCGATTATCTTCGCGACAACATGGTGACATATAAAAAAGACCGTGTTCAGCGCGGTCATGCGTATGCGATTGTAGACGAGGTCGATTCCATTCTTATCGACGAAGCAAGAACACCGCTTATTATTTCGGGACACGGTGACAAATCGTCCGATCTTTACAGAATCGCCGATGAATTTGCAAAACGTCTGAAGGTTAAGCGCATAACCGAAGTGGACTCGAAGAAAGATATTGAAGAAATTATCGATGCGGACACCGACTATATTGTCGATGAAAAGGCAAAAACCGCGACGCTTACAAAGAAGGGTATCGCGGCAGCCGAGGAGTTTTTCGGTGTCGATAACCTCATGGACGCCGAAAACCTCACGGTTCAGCACCATATAAACCAGGCTATCAAGGCTCGCGGAGTCATGCGCCGCGACATAGATTACGTCGTAAAAGACGGCGAAGTGCTCATAGTTGACGAGTTTACCGGACGTATTATGCTCGGCAGACGCTATAACGAGGGTCTTCATCAGGCGATCGAAGCAAAGGAAGGCGTAAACGTCCGTCAGGAATCGAAAACGCTTGCTACGATTACTTTCCAGAATTACTTCCGTCTTTATAAAAAGCTTTCGGGTATGACCGGTACGGCGATGACGGAGAGCGAGGAGTTTAACGAAATCTACTCCCTTGACGTTGTCGAAATCCCGACCAATAAACCGATGATACGTCACGATTGGGACGACGTTATGTACAAGACCGAAAAGGGCAAATTCGCCGCCATTATCGAGCAGGTAAAAGAGTGCCACGCAAAGGGTCAGCCGGTGCTTGTCGGCACCGTCAGCATCGAAAAATCGGAGCAGCTTTCCGCGGCTCTCAAGCGTGCGGGTATTAAGCACGAGGTTCTGAACGCGAAACAGCACGAACGCGAGGCGGAGATAGTTGCTCAGGCAGGTAAGCTCGGTGCGGTAACGATAGCCACCAACATGGCGGGACGCGGAACCGATATTATTCTCGGCGGTAATGCCGAATATATGGCAAAATCGGAAATGCGCAAAATGCAGATTCCCGAGGAGCTTATCGTAGAAGCCACCGGCTTTTCCGAAACGGATGACGAGGCTATCCTTGAAGCGCGCCGTACGTTTGCCGAGCTTGAAGCCAAGTATAAGCGTCTTATGGCAGGCGAGGCGGACGAGGTTCGTGCGGCGGGCGGTCTGTTCATTCTCGGCACGGTACGTCATGAATCGAGACGAATCGACAATCAGCTGAGAGGTCGTGCGGGGCGTCAGGGCGACCCCGGCGAAAGCCGCTTTTATCTTTCGGCTGAGGACGATATCATGCGTCTGTTCGCGGGCGACAGATTTTACAAAACACTTGACATGTTCAAGATAGGAGAAGATGTCGCTATCGAAGCAAAGCTTTTCTCCAATTCCGTCGAAATGGCGCAAAAGCGCGTGGAATCGAATAACTTTGCGATAAGAAAGAACGTGCTGCAGTACGACGACGTTATGAACAAACAGCGTGAAATAATCTACAGTCAGCGCAATCAGGTGCTTGACGGAGTCGATATGGACGCGGCTGTCCGCAAAATGATAACGGAATCAATTGCGGACGCGGTTGATTTTTACTGCCCGCGTTCTCATCACAAAAACGATTGGAATACGGCGGGACTTACGGGCAAGTACATGTGGCTGCTCGGCGAGGACGAACTGCCCGATACCGATAACGCGTCGGAGATATGCGGCTTTATGACCGCACGCGCAATCGGTATTCTCGACTCAAAAACGGAAGAATACGGAAAAGAAACGATGCTCAGTCTTGAGCACAAAATACTTATATACAATGTCGACGTCAACTGGATGGATCACATTGACGCAATGGATCAGCTTAAGCGTTCGATAGGCCTTCGTGCCTACGCACAGCAGGATCCCGTCGTTGCGTTCCGTCAGGAGGGTTATGACATGTTTGACGAAATGACAATGGCTATCCGTGAGGGTACCGTTAAGATGCTGCTTACGGCGGTCGTTCGCTCCGAGGAGGATCTCAAGCGCGAGGAGGCTGTCAAGGTCACATCGCTTTCGGGCACTTCGGACGGCACCGTCAAAAAGCAGCCTGTACGCAATAAGGGAGAAAAGGTCGGCAGAAACGACCCCTGTCCCTGCGGCAGCGGCAAAAAGTACAAGCACTGCTGCGGCAGATAAACGGACTGTGCCCGACGGGAGGAATTTTGAATGGATTATAACGGTGCTGCGGGAAACGGCTCCGACATGAGGATACGGCGGCTTCGGAACGAAAAAAAAGAAAATGACAGACAGGTGCTGTTACGTATCTTCGGTATTTCCTCCGTGCTGTGCTGCGGAATATGCGGCTATCTTTTGTTTTCGATACTGACGAATAAGCTGCTCGGCAAATTTCAGGTGCTGCAGGACAAATACTTTTCCGCAACGCTTTTTGCCGTTTTTTTTGAAATGCTCTATGCCTTCG
>CAVFAD010000048.1:0-14017 GCA_963620305.1 Bacteroidaceae bacterium
CCGCTTGTCTTGCTCCTCATTTCCGAAAAAAGTCACGCTGCGGTTCGCCTGCTCGTTTGTAAACAAACTCGCGACGGCTCACTCTTGCTACCAACTTTTTTCGGTATCGAGAGGTCGGGTTTCGTAGGGAACGCGAAAGGATTCGCAGCGGGGCGCAAAAACCCCGCCGATCGAAAATCTCGGCGGGGTTATACATAACGGATTTATTTTTTCGGGACAAGCTTTTCGGTGCCGCCCATGTACGGTCTGAGAGCGACGGGAATATTGACGCTGCCGTCGGCGTTCAGGTTGTTTTCGAGGAACGCAATAAGCATTCTCGGCGGAGCGACGACGGTGTTGTTGAGCGTGTGTGCGAGGAACTTGCCGTCCTTGCCGTTGACTCTTATCTTCAGGCGGCGAGCCTGCGCATCGCCGAGGTTCGAGCACGAGCCGACCTCGAAATATTTCTTCTGACGCGGACTCCACGCTTCGACATCGACGCTCTTTACCTTAAGGTCGGCAAGGTCGCCCGAGCAGCATTCAAGTGTACGTACGGGCACATCAAGGCTGCGGAACAAATCGACCGTGTTCTGCCAGAGCTTGTCGAACCACATTCTGCTTTCGGACGGGTCACAGACAACAATCATTTCCTGCTTTTCGAACTGGTGGATGCGATAGACTCCCCTCTCCTCGATGCCGTGCGCGCCTTTTTCTTTTCTGAAGCAGGGCGAGTAGCTCGTAAGAGTATAAGGAAGTTCCTTTTCGTCAAGAATCGTGTCAATAAACTTGCCTATCATCGAATGCTCGGACGTGCCGATAAGATAGAGGTCCTCGCCCTCGATTTTGTACATCATCGCGTCCATTTCCGCAAAGCTCATGACGCCGGTCACGACGTCGCTTCTTATCATGAACGGCGGAACGCAGTAAGTAAAGCCGCGATCAATCATAAAATCACGCGCATATGAGATAACCGCGGAGTGCAGACGCGCGATATCGCCCATAAGGTAATAAAAGCCGTTGCCGGCGACCTTTCGCGCGGAATCGAGGTCGATGCCGTTGAAGCGCTCCATGATCTCGGTGTGATACGGAATCTCAAAATCGGGCACAACGGGTTCGCCGAAACGCTCAACCTCTACGTTCTCGCTGTCGTCCCTGCCTATCGGAACGCTGTCGTCAATGATGTTGGGAATGGTCATCATTATCTGCTTAATTCTGTCCTGAAGGCGGATTTCCTTTTCCTCCGCGTCGGCAAGCTCGGCGGAACGGGCGTTGACAAGCTCTTTCATCTTTTCGGCTTCGTCCTTTTTGCCCTGATGCATCAGTACGCCTATTTCTTTTGAATACTTATTACGCTCTGCGCGGAGCGAATCCGCTTTTTGCTTGTTTTGACGGCTCTCAACGTCGAGCGCGAGAACCTCGTCTACAAGCGGCAGTTTTGAATCCTGAAACTTTTTTCTGATATTCTCCTTGACTGCGTCGGGATTCTCTCTCAAAAATTTAATATCTATCATGATTTGCTTTCTCCTAACTTTTTCGGTCGGTGTCAACAAAAATTGACATCCCTTTTCGTTTTTTTTGCCGAACTTTATCTGTTTCAGTCTTCGTTAAACAGCTTTGACAGCTTAAGAAGGTCATCGCGGTCGAAATACTCAATTTCGAGCTTGCCGCCCTTGCCTTTGTTGATTATTTTTACATTGCGTGCAAGAGTACCGCCGATTGCAAGTTCCACTTCGTCGTAAAACTTGTCGCGCGACTTCGCCCTTTTAGGCGGAGCGGGAGCTTTATTGAGCATTTTCACGAGAGCCTCGGTCTGACGCACGGACAGACCGTCGTCTGCGACCTTTTTTGCGGCATCCGAAATAAGCGACCTGTCGTTTATTCCGAGCAGAGTTCGTGCGTGTCCTGCAGACAGCTCACCCTCGGATACGCGCTTCAGAACATCGTCCGGCAGAGTAAGAAGACGCAGCGCATTCGCGATGGCGGGACGCGACATTGACAGCTTCTCGCCCGTTTCGTTCTGCGTGTAACCGAACTCGTCCATAAGACGCTTTATGCCGTTCGCCTGCTCTATGGGGTCAAGGTCTTCGCGCTGCAAATTCTCGATAAGCGCGATAGCGGCGGCTTCGCGGTCGCTGAGAGACTTGATTATAACGGGAATTTCCGAAAGTCCCGCACGTCTTGCGGCTCTCCAGCGGCGTTCGCCCGCAACTATCATATAGCCGCCGTCCGACATGGGACGGACAAGCAGCGGCTGCAGAACTCCGTATTCTCTGATGCTGTTTTCCAGCTCAAGCAGCGCGTCCTCGGAAAAATTGGTTCTCGGCTGATTTTTGTCAGGCTCAATATCGCCTATCGGCAGCGAAACCGTACCCTCGTTTCCCGCGCCCTCTGAGGAATTGTCGAGAAAAAGCGAGTCAAATCCCCGTCCGAGTCCGCCTTTTTTCTTTGTAGATGCCATATTTTCTGTCCTTTCGGGTTTTGTTGTTCCGTTTATATCGAATTTGCGGATTCCGTATTTTAACTTCAAGCACACTGCAAGCACACTGCAAGCACACTGCAAGCACACCGGAAACTCCCCGCACACCGCAGCTAAGCAGACGCGTAAAACCGCTCCGCAGGTGTGTAAGCGGAAGTCCGTGCGTCGTATGTTAAACAGTCTGCCGCAAGCCGCGCACCGTCAGCCGCACCGCCGAAGCTATGCGTTCCCTGCGGTTTGTTTTGTCAAAAATTCCTCTGCCAGTGCCGTATAAGCTGCTGCGCCCTTTGACGAACGGTCGAAATATATCACGGGCTGACCGAAGGACGGAGCCTCGGACAAGCGCACGTTGCGCGGAATGGTGGTCTTATACACCTTTTTCGGAAAAAATTTTTTGACTTCGCTCATTACCTGCTGCGTAAGGTTAAGCCTGCCGTCAAACATCGTGAGCAGCACGCCCTCAAGCTCAATGTACGGATTGTAGAGCCTTTTTATCTGCCGCACGGTGCTCATAAGCTGCGAAAGTCCCTCAAGCGCGTAATATTCGCACTGAATGGGTACCAAAAACGTGTCGGATGCGGTGAGCGCATTGAGCGTTATGAGTCCGAGCGACGGCGGACAGTCGAGAAAAATATAGTCGTACCTGTCCCAAATAGGCGCAAGAGCCGTTTTCAGAAGCTTCTCTCGGTCGGGTTTGTCGATAATTTCAAGCTCCGCGCCCGCAAGGTCCATGCTCGACGGAATGATGTCGACATTTTTGAACTGCGTCGCGATTATCACGCTTTCGGCAGGCGCATTGCCCGTAAGAAGGTCATATGACGATTTTTCTGTCGCTCTTTTGTCGATTCCGAAGCCGCTCGTCGTGTTCCCCTGCGGGTCGATATCCGCAAGCAGCACGCGCTTGCCGAGGTCGCCTATGCACGCGGCAAGGTTAACAGCCGTCGTTGTTTTGCCGACGCCGCCTTTTTGGTTCAGAACTGAAACGGTTTTTGCCATATTATCTCCTTTCGCGCTGCGGTCGCCGCTTTCGCCACCGCTTGATACATACATATTATATAGCGTTTGCGCGGCAAAATCAATAGAAAAAGAAACTAAAATAATCTCACGCGCAGGTTGTCTTGTTTACACCCGCCTGCGCTCCCCTTTCCCGCCGCGTCCGCTCCGTCGCAAACTCTGCTTCGCTTTGCGGCTGCGTTCCTCGCCGCTGATGCTCGCTCCGTTGCTCCTCCGCTCCGAAAAAAGTCACGCTGCGGTTCACCTGCTCGTTTGTAAACAAACTCGCGACGGCTCACTCTTGCTACCAACTTTTTTCGGTATCAAGCGGTCGGGTGTTGTGCACTTTTCGGTATGAAAGCGGGCGGGTTCTGCAGGGAATGCTCACTTCTCCGTCGCTAACTCTTCTTCGCTTTGCGGCTGCGTTCCTCGCTGCCGAGGCTTCCTTCCGCCGCTTCTTCGCTCCGAAAAAATCACGCGGCTGCTCCCCTCTCCCGTCGCACTCCTCGGCAAACGCTGTCCTCTGCTGCGTCATCGCGCCGCCGTCCCCCCTGCGGCAAAGCCGCGACATGTCCGCACAAGGGAAAACCGACGGACTGCAGCCGGGTGAAGCCGCTTATCCGTCGGTTTTCGGGGGTGTGAAAGAGAAAGATATGGGATGTATGATAAAGGGTTTCCCCGTTTATCCGTTTTTTGGAATGCTGATGAGAAAATCCACCGTGTTTTCGGTTTCGCGCCGCTTGAAACGTGCGCCGATGCCGCTTGAAAGCATGGTATTTACCGCCTTTTCGACTGAATTGACAAAGACCGTGATGTCTGCGAAATATCTGACTATCGTTCCCTGCTTTTTGCGTCCGCTTGCGAGAATTTCACTGCATTTTTTTGATGCCTGCGACACATTAAGCCTGCCCGTTACGATTTCGCGCAGGAGAATTTCCTTGTCCGAGTCGGACGGAAGACGCAAAAGCAAATTGACGTGACGCTCCGTCAAGCCTTTTTCGACTACCGCTCTGCGCATTTCCGCAGGTATGCGAAGCAAACGCAGCTTGTTTTGTACTTCATCAGAAGAAATTCCCAGCCTTACAGCCGCTTCGCCGCAGTCAAGGCCTGTCACGGAGCAAAGCTTGTCTATTACCATGGCTTCTTCAAAAAAGTTCAGCTTTTTTGACTGCGTGTCCTGAACCAAGCCTGCGAAGAAGCGTTCCGTTGTCACCGTATCGAGCAAAATGCACGGCACACGCGTAAGTCCCGCTTTTTGCGCTGCCCGAAGCCGCCTTTCGCCCGACAGGAGCGTATAGCCGCGCGTCTCGTTTTCATAAACGGTCAGCGGTTCGATAATGCCTATCGCACTTACCGACAGCGCAAGTCGCTCGATGCTCTCATCGTCAAAATAGATTCTCGGATGAAGCGGATTGCTTCTGATAAGCGCAACGGGCACGTTCAGTATTCTTGCTCCCGTTTTTACCTTCGCGATACTCATTTTCAACATCCGTTCCGTCAGTGTTTCACGTGAAACATTTACCGCGCAAAAAATCCGCAGCTCCTGCACAGAGCCGCCTGCCCTGTGTCTATAGGATACCACGGATTGGTTGAATTTTCTGTCGGAGTATGTCTGTCGAAACAAATTTTCTTTTGCGGTTAAGGCTGACGGGAGTCGAATCCGCGTCGGCTTTGGCGCCTTAAAGCGGCTTTTTTGAAATCTGTGCCGTCGGACGGGGATAATTTCTTGCGGTTTTCTCAATTTTTTTGAATACGAGAATCTCCCTTTCGCTGCCGTCGGGCAAGGAATACTTCTCGTTTTTCTCCAACCGCGCACCGAGCTTTTCTGCGGCGCGGACACCTGCGCTCTTTTCCTCATCGGTTATTCTCCCCTTGAGCGAAACAAACCTGCCGCCCATTTTTACAAGAGGAATACAATATTCGCATAAAGCATTTAATTGCGAGACCGCACGCGCCGTCACAATATCATATTTCTCGCGATAAGCATCATTGCGCCCCGCTTCTTCGGCACGCATCGGCGCAAAATCCGCCTCAAGCTCCAGCTCCCCGACCGCAGCACGAAGAAAGTCGAGCTTTTTGCGCGTGGAATCCATGAGCGTCATTTTGACCTTCGGATGTGCAATCAAAAGCGGCACCCCGGGAAAACCTGCGCCCGTTCCGACATCGCACATTTTCATACCGTCCTCAACCTCACAGTATCTGCATACGGCAAGCGAATCTATGAAATGCTTGACAATAATTTCATCAGGCTCGGTAATGCGCGTCAGGTTCAGCGTTTTGTTTGTTTCGACAAGACGTGCGGCATATGCGTCAAAGCGCGAAATCGCCTTTTCGTCGAGCGTCACACCGAGTGCCGCGCTCAAATTTTTCATTTTTTCATGCGAAATAAAACAAGCGTCCATATTTACCCTTTCATTTTAGCCAAATAAATAAGCAAAACCGATATGTCGGCGGGACTGACACCCGAAATGCGCGATGCCTGACCTATGTTGTGCGGGCGAATTTTTGACAGCTTTTCGATAGCTTCGAGCCGCAGATTGACAATATCGTGATAATCTATGTCTTCGGGAATAAGCTTTACCTCCAAACGGTGCATTTCCGATATCTGAGCATACTGCCGCTTAATATATCCCTCATATTTTATATCAATTTCGACCTGCTCGAATATCTCATACGGCAAATCGGGACGGCTGCTGTCAAACGGCGCGAGAATTTCATAGTTCAGCTGCGGGCGGCGAATAAGCTCCGCCATTTTGCAGCCTGTCGTGAGCGGAGATGTTTCACGTGAAACAAGTACCGCGTTCAGCTCCTCATTCGGCGCAACCACAAGATGCTCCACCCTCTCGCGTTCGCGCTTTATAAGCTCTTTTTTCTCCAAAAGCCTGTCATATCTGCACTGTGAAATAAGTCCGAGCTTATATCCCGTCTCTGTCAGACGCAAATCCGCATTGTCCTGACGCAGAACAAGTCTGTACTCCGAGCGCGAGGTCATCATTCTGTACGGCTCATTGCACCCCTTAATGACGAGGTCGTCAATCAGCGTGCCGATATACGACCCCGAACGTTCAAGTATCAGCGGCTCTTTATTCTGTGCCTTGAGCGCGGCATTTATGCCTGCGACGAGTCCCTGCGCGGCGGCTTCTTCATATCCGCTCGACCCGTTGAACTGCCCCGCCCCGAAAAGGCCGGGCAGCGATATAAATTCAAGCGTCGCCTTAAGACTCTGCGGGTCAACGCAGTCGTATTCGATGGCGTACGCGTTGCGCATGACGTGCGCGTGCTCCAGCCCCTTAATCGAATGAATGAACCCCTCCTGCACATCGACGGGAAGCGAGGACGAAAGTCCCTGCAAATAAAGCTCCTCCGTATCGAGTCCGCACGGCTCAATGAATATCTGATGACGTTCTTTTTCGGAAAAGCGTACCATTTTATCCTCGATACTCGGGCAGTAGCGCGGGCCTATGCCCTCGATTTTTCCGCCGTAGAGCGGAGAACGCGACAGATTTTCCATAATAATGCGCTTGGTTTCGCTGTTCGTGTAGGTCACATAGCACGGCAGCTTGTTTTCGGGTGTCTTTTCGCAGTCAAACGAAAACGGCACTACCCTTTCATCGCCGTACTGAATGTCAAGCTCCGAAAAATCAACGGTTCGGCGATTGACACGCGACGGCGTTCCCGTCTTGAACCTGCGCAGCGGAATGCCGAGCGCGATAAGACTTTCGGAAAGCTCGTCTGCGGGAAAAACACCGTCGGGACCCGAAGAAAAGCTCTTGTCGCCGACATATATTTTACCGCGAAGAAACGTGCCGGTTGCGAGGACAACGCATTTTGCGCCGTAGACGCAGTCAAGCTTCGTTTTCAGCACGTACTTCCCCGCTTTGTCACGCTCCAGTGAGACTATTTCCGCCTGAACGGGGTCGAGTCCCTCCTGTTTTTCGAGCGCATGCTTCATGTATTTCGCATATTCGCGTCGGTCTATCTGCGCACGGAGCGAGTGCACGGCAGGCCCCTTGCCCAAGTTCAAAATTCTGCTCTGAAGCGTATTTTTATCTGCCGCCCGACCCATTTCACCGCCGAGCGCATCAATCTCACGCACCAAATGACCCTTTGAGGTTCCGCCTATCGACGGATTGCACGGCATGTTGCCTATCATATCAAGGCTGACGGTAAAAACGACCGTTCTGCAGCCGAGCCGAGCGGCAGCCAGCGCGGCTTCTATGCCGGCATGCCCCGCCCCTATGACGGCAACATCAAAGTCACCGCAAAAATAATCCATATCAAAATCGCCTCTTAATTTTACTTCAATTCGCCGATATCGGGAACATATATCATGTTTTTACGGTCGAATAAGATGTCGCGAATGCGCTTCGCGGCAAGCAGCGTTTTTTCTGTCCGCAAAAGAATTTTTCGCTTTTTTCGACCCATATCCTGAGAATTTCCGTCACTTCGGTAATGATTTTAGCACAAACAACGCCGACGCGCAAGAGAAAACAGTCCGATTGCAAAAATAAACCGATAAAGCCGTCCGTTTCTCCGCAGTCTCTTCCCGAGAAGAAGCAAGCTTAAAAAAACGAAACGGAACAGCAAAAAAGTCCCGTTTCGCGATGTTTTTCGTATGAAAAAAGCGCGTTAACCGTCCCCGCCCTTTGACGCAAACAGCGTACAGCCGCTTCTTCGGAACCGCTCTATCATTCCGAGAGCCGATTCGCGGGTTATCATAAAATAGGCGCAAAGGCAGTCCATGCACATGAACTCGGTCGACGCACGGCTGACAAGCTTTTTATGCAAGCCGATTTCGTCATTTGTGAGTGTTTTTCCGCATTTTATACAGCGCGAATCAAATTCCATTACTTTTCAAGTCTGCCTATGAACATACGGCTGTCGTGCTTTTCAAGCTCGACGGCGAAAAATTCCTTCTTTACACCGATATCCTCGCCCGTCAAAGCGTCGACAAGGTGCAGACCGTAACCCGAAGCGGCGGGAATTCCTATTTCGTCAAAATACAGTCCGCAGCGCGGCTCCGTATACTCGCCGAGATTTGTGAAAAGCACCGCAAATTCACCGTCGGAAAGGTGCTTTACGAACGTCGGCGAATTGCCTATCTTCGTGCCTACGAAAGCGGGACGAGCCTCCTCATCCTGATTTATTCTCAAAAGCGTCTTGTTTTTAAGCAGCTTCAGCGTCGTTTCGTTGATTTTTGTTATATCGCAGCCTATCATGAGCGGCGCGGAGAACATGCACCAAAGGCAAAATTCCGTCTTGTAGTCGATGTCGTACTGACGTTCGGATATGTCATTTTCGCGTCCGACGTTGCCCTTGCCGTACATCCCGCACGTGAGCATGTCAATGTCGTTAAAGCAGCCGGGAGCGGAGTACGCGAGATTTTCGACCTGACTCATGGCTATGTCGCGCATGCTGACGAACGAATCGAAAATGTCGCCCGTGGAGCGGTACATGTGCGCACCTGCGGAACGAATCCACTTATTGACATCATCGCTGCCCCAGTTGCAAGCCGAAAAGAGTATCTCTCTGCCGCAAGCCTTGAGCGCCATTCCCATTTTACGGTAGAGCTTTATTCCGTCTGCGGTATGCGGCTTGAAGCAGTAGTCGTATTTAAGGAAGTCCGCGCCGTATTCCGCAAAGGTCTGCGCATCGAGAAATTCATGGTCATAGCTGCCGGGATAGTCGGCGCAGGTACGTATTCCCGCGCACGAATACATGCCGAATTTAAGACCCTTTGAGTGCACGTAATCGGACACGGCTTTCATGCCGTCGGGGAATTTTTTCTTATCGGGAACTATTTTGCCCGTCGCGGGGTCGCGCTGCTTTTCGCTCCAGCAGTCGTCAATGACGAGGTACTCATATCCCGCGTCAAGCAGTCCCAGCTCGACCATTTTGTCGGCGGTGTCCTTTATAAGCTGTGCGTTTATGTTCTCGCCGAACGTGTTCCATGTGTTAAAACCCATGGGCGGTTTTCTTGAAAGCATTGCATTTTTCTCCTTTTTGCATTAGTTTTTCGTAAATAAAAGCGTCGGACAAATGCAGATACACGCCGACGCTTGTTTTTGAGTATTTTTGACAGTGCATGCACGCAGCCGAAGTCCGCAGCTACGGTGCCTGCCCTTTTATCTCACGCGGCAGGCTCAGCAGCCGTTATTACTCAGCTGAACCGTTGCGGGGTCTACGTAGTGGTGCTCGAATTTCGCCGAGCCGTCCGAAGAAATGGTGAGCGTCGAACCGCCGTTCATGTCCTCTCTCCAGTAGCAGCCGCTGCCGGTCTTCAGACCGTAGGAAAGACGGATGCCCTTGTAGAGAATCGACGAGCAGTTTACGTGGTCGTGACCGACTACCATGTCCTTAGTGCTGCCGAGCTCCTTGCAAACATCAAAGAAGCCGTTGTTTGTGTTCGCGCTGCAAACGTTTTCACCGTTAAGACCGAAAGAATCATCGGCATACTCGGGATTATATTCGCCGGCGTCCTCATTATACGCAACGCTCCAAGCGGTCTTAAACTCGACAACGGGAATGTGCATGAACACGGTGCTCTGTACCGTTTCGCCGCCGTTTTCTGCCTTTATGCCGTTGACCGCCCATTTGTACCAGCTTATCTGATTGTCCCACAGGTGGTCATAGCCTTTATCCGCCGCGTTCGAGTGCGTGTCCAACATAAACAAAGTGTGTACAACCTTGCCGTTTTCGGTAATATTGAGGATATAGTTGCCGTAACCCATGTCCTTCGGACCGTAATCAAACAGCGAATTTTCGGCATCCGCCATGTGATATGCCGCCCAGAACTCACTTACAAGTCCCTCGCCGTCGTGGTTACCCATTACAGCCGCCCACGGAATGCCGTAGGAATCGATGAACTTGATGAGCTTGAGATACGCAAGCGGTGCCCACGCATTGTCGCCCGTCATGGTGATAAGGTCGGGGTTAAGCTCCTTTATGAGCCTGTCCATGGTCTGCTCGGCGAGGTCGCCGGGGTCGCCGTACGCTTCGTCGTTTTTCAGCTGAACGTCCGTAAAGTTGAGCACGACAAAATCCTTGCCGGGCTGCTTTTCAAGGCTGACGGCATAATCTTCGGAGGAATATTCCATCGAATCGTTCCACTCATAGAAGAATTTGTCCGCGCCGCCGACAACCTTTTCGTTAAGCGGGAAAATTATCACGAAAAAAGACGTAATAAAGGCGAATACCATTTTCAAAGTTGCTAACATTTTTTTCTCTCCTTAATGTGCTATGCTGATATGTTACTATAATTTTACTTTAAAAGCAATATGTTTTTGTTATTTTTTTGTGCCGAATCGGCTGAACGCATTTCTTTGCGCTTTTTTCGCAACACGTAAGCGTTCTTCGGCACGGCTGTCCGCCGCTTCGCAAAATCGCTGCACGTTCAGATCTGATAAAAGCCGACCTTTTTCATGACCTTTCGCACCGTGCGGCGGGCAATCGCGCGCGCCTTATCCGCGCCCTCGGCGGCGCATTTTTCTATATACGCTTTATCGCCGAGAATGCGCCCGTACTCCTCGCGCAGCGGACGCAGCTCCTCAGCCACCGCCTCGGCAACGGCTGCCTTAAATTCGCCGTAACCCTTGCCCTCAAATTCTTTTTCGATTTCGTCAAAATTCCTGCCCGTGCAGCACGCATAAATTGTCATAAGGTTGTTTATGCCCGCTTTTCCGTCGCCGTAATACACACGCGCTTCGGAATCCGTAACCGCGCCCTTTATTTTTTTGACGACAACGTCCGTCGGGTCGGTAAGCGAAATGAACGATTTTACATTGGGGTCGGACTTGCTCATCTTCTTTTCGGGTTCCTGCAGGGAGAGTATTTTCGCGCCGCGCTTGCCGATGTACGGCTCGGGGAGCTTGAAAACATCGCCGTAGATGCCGTTAAAACGTGCCGCAATGTCGCGTGCAATTTCAAGATGCTGCTTTTGGTCGTCGCCGACGGGCACCATATCGGTGTTGTAAAGCAGAATGTCCGCAGCCATCAGAATGGGATACGTAAACAGTCCGACATTGACGTTGTCGGCGTGACGCGCGGATTTATCCTTAAACTGCGTCATTCTTGAGGCTTCGCCGAACTGCGTGTAGCAGTTGAGCACCCAGCCGAGCAGTGCGTGCTCCTGAACATGACTTTGCAAAAAGACAATATTCTTGTCGGGATTCAGTCCGAGCGCGAGCAGCATCGCGTACATTTCAATCGAACGGCGGCGCAAATCGGCAGGCTTGCTGCGCACGGTTATCGCGTGCAGGTCGGCTACTCCGAAAATGCAGTCGTTGTTTTCTGCCATTTCGTGCCAGTTTTTGAACGCACCGAGATAATTTCCGAGCGTCGGCGTGCCCGATGCCTGCACAAGACTCAGCACTGTTTTGCCGCTGTTTTCACTGTTTTGCATGTTTTTTACACTCCTTGGTTGTCCTGTTTATGACAGACCGCGCTTCGAACCGTCATTCCGCCGCGCCTTTGCCGTCAGCACGGCACGCGTCCGAAGCGTTCCTTTATTTTTACATCATATATTAGCACACTCGCCGCGGAAATGGAAGTGATTTTGAAAACTTTGCAAATAATCGCCCCGCGCTATTGAAAAAAAACCGTTTCCGTAGTAGAATATACTGCGTATAACAAAGGTTGTACGGAAGGAGAAGCTGAAAATGAACAAAAAATTTGTCGCGCTCGGCACCGCTGCCGCCCTTGCGCTGTTAAGCATCACCGCGTTTTCGTCCTGCAAAAAGGACGACACAACGCCCGACATAACCGAAGCTCCCGTCTCCGACACCGGCGAAACCGACTCGGATGCGGAAGGCTCAACGGTTGACCCGTTCACGGGACTTACAGGTTATGACGAAAAATACGTCGGCAGCAAGCCTGTGGCAATAGTTGTCGAAAATACACCCGACGCCCGTCCGCAGTGGGGAAAGACCTCCCCCGACATCATCATGGAATACGAGGTTGAGGGCGGCATTTCGCGTATGCTCTGGCTCTATTCAAACATTGACGAAGTCCCCGATAAGGTAGGCCCCGTCAGAAGTGCGCGTCACGACGTGGTGGAGCTTGCGCTCGGACTTGACGCGCTGTTTGTCCACTGCGGCTCCAGCAGCTTTGCCGAAGAAAAAATAGGTACATACACTTCAAACGGCAAGCTGACCGACATCGACGGCATGGCTTCGCAGCCGTTCTTTGAAAGAGATCAGACAAGAAACGTCGCAAGCGAGCACCGCCTTGTGCTCAGAGGTGACGGACTGCGCAGCTGGGTTGAGTCAAAAGGCATCAATATGACGGTAAACGACGCATACAAAACACCGTTTACCTTCAATTCCGCGACCGTCGCACCCGCGGGCAGCGATTGCACATCCGCAAAAATTTCCTATTCCGCATCATACAATTATGAATTTAAGTACGACACCGCTTCGGGAAAATACCTTGCATACATAAATTCGAGCGCAAGTGCCGACGACAACGGCACGCAGTGTACATACAATAATGTCATTGTGCTGTATGTTGACATGGCGTCCATGAGCACATCAAGCGGTCATCAGGACCTCAAGCTCGAGAACGGTGGCAGCGGTCTTTATATCAGCGCAGGCAAATGCGAAGAAATCAAGTGGACAAAGGGCAGCGACACCGACATGCTCAAATTAACAAAAGCGGACGGCACCGCACTTTCGCTCAATCCCGGCACCTCGTATATCGGCTTCGTCAGAAGCACGCAGGAGAGCGCAACCTCCGTCAATTAACGGCGCAAAGCGCGGTCGGCAACCGCCTCCCGCGTAAAATTCACTCCGCCTGTCCGACAAAAAACAAAGAACTGTATTTCACTTTTCGCATTACTTTGATGCTTTGTGAAGTACAGTTTTTTTGTAATTTTTTCATTGCCCCGCACTCGTTCGCGTTTCCTACGGAACCTAACCGCTCGATACCGAAAAAAGTTGGTAGCATGGATTAAAAGATTTTTTTATTGTCTTGCAGTCGTGCCTTTGTAGGGAACACGCACTGAGCGTTCCGCGCGGAATAACGTAAAATGGGTCACAAAACGTGCGCCGACAATTAAACTTCGCATGGATTGAAATTTACATTATTCAAAATGTTCCGTTGTTTTCATGTCCGTCTGTCGCCCAACCGAACGGCATTTGCACAAGCCGTGTGTCGCGGGCGGCGGGTGGAACGCCGCCCCTACACGATAATGCCTCACAAAGCGTATAAAGCTTTCACAGTGACGTATATTGTAGGGGCGGTGCTCCCGCACCGCCCGCGCGAATGAACGTAAAACGGGTCACAAAACGTGCGCCGACAATTAAACTTCGCATGGATTGAAATTTACATTATTCAAAATGTTCCGTTGTTTTCATGTCCGTCTGTCGCCCAACCGAACGGCATTTGCACAAGCCGTGTGTCGCGGGCGGCGGGTGGAACGCCGCCCCTACACGATAATGCCTCACAAAGCGTATAAAGCTTTCACAGTGACGTATATTGTAGGGGCGGTGCTCCCGCACCGCCCGCGCGAATGAACGTAAAACGGGTCACAAAACGTGCGCCGACAATTAAACTTCGCATGGATTGAAATTT
>CAVFAD010000049.1:0-13977 GCA_963620305.1 Bacteroidaceae bacterium
AATGCCGTAAGCCATGCTTTTTACCGCGTCGATATCGTCGCTGCCGCTCATTTTCTTAAGCTTTTCCTGCACGTCGGGTATCTTGCGCTGGAAACGAATGTCGGGGTTAGTGCCGTCAAATGTGCCGATGTTATCAGTTGCGGATTTTATTTGCTCGGATTCGAAAACAATGTATGAATAACTGTTGCCGTCTCCCTCGAATGTGTTGAGATACTTAATGCCATCGTAGCCGAGTGACTGCAAAAGCTCCCTGACCGCTCGATTTTTTCTTTCGGCAGCACTCTCGCCCTTCGCAGCTCGGTCTATCTTAAGAATTTCTCTCAGTTTGTCCTCTGCGCCGGGGTAATCCTCAAGCATGCCGTTCTCGAGAAATCTATTAGCTAACGAGTTGCCGCTCCAATCTCCGTAATCCGCTTCAATCTCCAGCGGTTTCTCAATGCTTGCATACAGAGGCATAATTTTTGCGTCTTTAAGTCCGCGCACACGGCGCTCCGCTTGTTCTTTTGTACCGACATGGTAGCCGACATCTCCGCGCTTAAACACTGTGAAATTTGCCGTAGTCCCATGATACACCACCATCGGTGCCCCGTCCGCATTAACCACCTTGCTTGCGCTATCCGGATGATTCTGCCAATCCCCGAACCAACGCTTAAATTGCAGCGATTGCGTAACATCCGAAATTTTCCTGTTGACTTTTTCATTGAAACTGCGTACAATAGGGTTAGAAGTTATCGCTTTTTGAATTCGTACGGGGAATTGGACCCCGGCGGGTATCAATGTGGTGGCTTCTTTTTTTGCGTAATATATGCCGACATTGCCGCTGTTTTCTAAGGCTATTGCCTCGGAAACAAGTCCGTCGACCTTTTTTTTATAAACGGATGAAAGTACATTTACATCCATTTGCTGACCGTCAACGGTACGTTCCGCCGTAATTTCCACAGGCAAAAGCAGCGAATTGTCAGCCGTTCCGATATCCACAATGGCAACGACGCTGTGAGTGCTCCTCATTGGGCTTGCGCTGCCGTTTACGTCCTTTGCGGCAATAATCATTACCGGGTCTTGCAGCTGTTCATAGATGTTTTTGATAACAGTGTCTCCTAGTCCGTGATAGTGAACGCTTTTGCGGTAGTTGCCGTCTTTCTTTGCCTCCGCTTCGGTCTTTGCTGCGGAATATACGTGTCCGGTACCGATGACAAATGGAAGCGTGGGCATCCCCATATCTTTCATCAGTTCGGGAGTATAACCGATGACCAAATTGTCGGCGGTTGTGTCTTGCATATTCAGCACTCTGTCAACCGCTGCCCGGTATTCTTTTGTCAGTTCCGTTTGTGCCGTACCGTACGCAGCTTTGTTTTCGATGCTGTTTTGCCTTTTCACACCGCTGTTTTCGGCGGTGCTTCTTGTGTCCGTTTCCGCCTGCGAAAGAATCCTTTCAAGATTCCCGACGAAGAAGTCAAGTGTTTGAGCGTCCGTATCGAGCGTCGCGTCATAAATGAGCCGCTGTCCGCGCAGCTTCTGCATTATCTCTTTCAGCTCCGCAACGACCTCTTTGACCTTGTCGATTATCTTCTGCGTAAACGTCCTGTTCAGCTCCGCTTTCTTTACCTGACGCTCGAACTCCTTTTGCGTCACTGCCGCACCGAAGAAGTCGGCGGCAATCTCGCTGTCAATCTCGCTGCCCGTATAACCGTAGTCCGCGTACTCTCTGCGCCGCGCTTCGAGCCACTCGGCTCCTTTTGTCTGCTTGAGAGTGTTGGTAATCATTTCCGCAAGCATTTTCGCGTCGGCGGCATTGATTTCCTCCGCGTAATGGAACAGCTCATGTCCCACGACAGGCATGTATAAGCCGCCGTCCGCGTCAAGCGAAATGACGATATTGCCGCCCGTGCGGTACTCGCCGTTCACCGCGTTCCCTTCAGCGTCCGTAAGACTGTCCACTGCGACAATCGAAATATTGTGCCGTCTCGCAAATTCGTCGATTGCCGAAAGCTGCGTCAAAGCGTGCTTGTGTTTGCCCTGCGTGACGTTCTTAACGCCGATGCGCTGCACTCCCGGCTTTGCTTCAAATTCGCTCACACCCGCCTTATACATCTGTTTAAGCTGCGTTTCCGTAACCGAGCCGTCATATGCGGCAATGTCATATTCATTCGCGAGGTTTGCGCGCAGCGTTTCGTACGGCAGTCCGCGCTTGCCCGCTTTGTACGTCTCGTACATTATCCGCGTGTAGCCTTGAGCGTCCGTGTTGGCAGTCTCGTTGTAAAGACCGAGCGCAAGGTTTGCCGCGTTAACGCTCATCTTTGTGCCCGTTTTTACGGTTCTGCCCGTAACGTCGGTACCGCTGTCCGCTTCAAATGTGCCCGTGACGGCTTTGCTTATGCCGTCGTAAAGCGCGTTTATTTCGGTGCTTGATGCCTTGACCGTATTAACCGCCGTGCCGTCCGTGGCGGAGCTTTCCGTACTGCTCCCGTCGAAAATCGCGCTCGCGTGCGTATCGGGGTCAAATTCGACCGTTATGCGCCCGTTTTCAACGCCCGTAACCGCGCCGAGACTTACGTCCAGTCCGTCACTCCGAACGCCGTCAACCCTGTTTTTGACAAGCTCTGCCGCCTTTCCGTTTCGGAGAGAAGCGGTTATCTTCTTTTCGTCCGCTTTTATTTGATTGTCGGTCTGCTCGATTTTAGCCCTGCGCTCCTCGGCTTTTTGCTGTGCCCGTTCGGTGCGTGCTTGCTCTGCTTTGGAGAACACGTCCGACGCGTCGATTATCCGCTGCGAAATGCGCCCGCCGTTTTCGCTGTTGAGCGCACTTCTTACCGCCGCTTTTTCGATGCCCTTTATTCCCGCATCCTTTATAAGCTCGTCTGTCTGCGTTTTCTTCAGCTGTTCGGTAATCTGTTCGTTTCGCGCCTGAACACTGTCGGCAAGTCTCCCGACCGTTCGCGCATTTTGATTGTTGAGTGCGTTGTCTGCGGCATCGGCAAGAAGTCTGTCGGCACGGCTGACCCTTTGACCGTCAATACGGTTGTTTTCGTCGCGCGTCTGTGCATTGTTCGAGAGTGTATATGCCGTTTGGGCAAGCTGCCCGATACCGTCCGCGTCAATGATACTTTGACCCAGCGCGGGAACTTGCGAAATTTGATGATTCGCGTACTGCGCCGCAGTCGACACACCGCCCATGGTACCGCCCGAAATGAATCCGCCCGCCGCAGCGTTCCAAAGGTTCATCGTCCATGCTTTTGCCGTTGCCGCCGACTCCGTGTCGCCCTGCTGCATGTACTTTGAAATATCCTCTTTTATTCGCGCGTTATCGCCGAGCACCGCCGCTTCGGTTGCCATGTTTGCAAGCTCCGTAAAAAATTCCTCGGACGCTTCGACACCGCCTTGAACGAGCGTTTTTTTGATAACTTCGCGTATTGTGCGTGTGGGCGTGCTCATCAGCGTTTCGGTAAAATGGTCTAAGCTGAACTTTTCAAAAAGCGTCTCGAACACGCCTGCAGCAACGGAAACACCGAGTATATCCGTTGACGACGCGCCCTTTTCGTACAGCTCGCGAGCCGTGGAGGTAAGCGCACCCATGCCCGCCTGCGCAAGGTGCAGCGGACTGCCGAGGACGAACGCACCGACTGCCGAATCGGCACTTGACATAAGTGCCTGATAAACGTCGCCCGCCGACTGACCGAGAACAGAAAAATCATTCGTCGCTTCGTCAAGCCTGTTTGCCGTTTCTCCCCTTACCGTGCCCGAGTATGCCTGAATGCGGTTTCCGAGTGAATACGGGTTATATTCTTTCCCCGTGACAAGCTGCGTCACCGTGTCGGCAAAAGCACCGATATTGCCGAGCACCTGCGCGGGAATCGTAACGAGATTGTTAATGAACAGCTCGCCGCCCGACATGTTTTGCGCGTTCCTTGCGATTTCGTCGGTCGCTCTCTTGCCGAGAACGGTCGCCATGCTTTCAAGAAAATCGTCTCCCGCTTCTTTCCCCTTGGTGTTTCGCAGGTAGTAATATATGCCGCGCTCGTCGTCGGTCAGCAAGTCCCAGCGTGCGTTTTGCCCCTCGGTATAGTACGCGCCCCATGTGTCCGATTCGGTACCGTGCGTATTAAAGAAATCCTCTGTTTCGTTCATTTCCCGCGCGGAATCGTAAAGCCGAAGCTTATCGTCGACAACAGGCTTGTTTTCCTCAAGCTGCCGATACCGTTCGCCGTTCATTGTTTCCCGTGCGGTTTCCGAATCGGCATACCACTGCTGCATTGTTTCATAACTCGGATTTTTGTTTTCGCCCGCAGAGGAATACTGCGCAAAATCTTCGTTCTGCGTCAGCTTGTAGTTGCTGTCGGTCTTGCCCTGCGTGCGGTCATACAGTGTGTTTTCGGCTTCGAGCCTTTCTTTTTCGGCTTTCAGCTCCTTGTATTTTGCCTTATCGCCCCACCCGGTATATACGGGAATGCCGCCCGTGCCGCTCCACTGCCTGCCGACAGCCTTCATTTCTTCTTCGAGTTCGGCGATACGCGCACTGTTTTCGTCGTATATCTTCGCACGCGCCGCAGCCGTTTCGGAATTTGTAACCGCGTTATCGTCGAGCCACCCGTTGTAGCTTCTGTTTTCCTCGGCACTGTCCTTAAACTGCGACGAATATTTCATGCGGTCATTGAGCCACGTGCGGTTGCTGTCGAAATAGTCGCTTTGCGCCGACAGGGTGTCGTACAGCTCGTTTCCCTCTCCGATGCCGAGACGGCTCAATTGCCGCTTTTGTTCTTTAACCGTTTCACCCTGTTCTTTCAGAAACTGCGAATAATTCTGCGCACTTTCCGTGTCGGACACATAACGGCTGTTGTTTTCCGCGAACGACGAAAACCCGCTTTGAAAGCGGTTGTATTTTTCGGCGTTTTCCCGCATTGACGCCGCGATTGAATTAACGGTGTCGTCGGCGGTGCTGAGGAGCAGCTGACCCATTGCGCTGCTGCGGTCGATAACTCCCGTGCCGCCCGTGCTGCCCGTACTGCCGGCAGTCTGTTGCTGATCCCGCTGCTTTTTTCTTTTCTCGGCTTCTTCGCCGAACAGACTGTTTTTGCTGATTACGGCGGACAAATCCGCTCACCCCCTTACTTTACCGAATAGCTGACACCGAGCTTGTCGAGAATCGCAAGACCCGTTGCCGCCGAGATTTCGCCCCTTTCGACATAAGCCGATACGGCATCGGTCATAAAGCTGTCGCGTCCTTCGTTTTTCCTGTTTTGTCTGTTGTACTGCGTCCAGTCCGTCTGCACTCTTTTCAGAATCTCGGAATTTACCGCAGATGCGTCCGAAGAATCCGCAGCGGTGCTCACGGTCGAAGACGTGCCCGACGCGGCTTTTGACGAACCCGAAGACGTTCCCGACGAACTTCTTGACGAACTTCCCGACGCTCCCGAAGACGTGCCCGAGGACGATTTTGACGCAAGACTCAAAGCGTATTCTTTTTCGGCATTGGTCGTATCGATACCGAGATTTTTAAGCAGGCTGTAGTCATAAAGGCTTGCGGCAATTTGCGCTTTCTCCAGCTGCTTTTCGTACTCCGCCTGACTGCGGTTATATGCCGTTTCTTCCTCTGCGGTTTTGCGGTTATATGCCGTCTCGTCCGCGTAGCGTTCGTCGGAGATTTTGTCGCGGTTTCTGTTATACGCCGTCTCGTCCGCGTAGCGTTCGTCGGAGATTTTGTCACGGTTTCTGTTATATGCCGTCTCGTCCGCATACCTCTCGTCGGAGATTTTGTCGCGGTTTCTGTTATACGCCGTCTCGTCCGCGTAGCGTTCGTCGGAGATTTTGTCACGGTTTCTGTTATATGCCGTCTCGTCCGCATACCTCTCGTCGGAGATTTTGTCGCGGTTTCTGTTATACGCCGTCTCGTCCGCGTAGCGTTCGTCCTCTTTCTGATATCTGCTGTTCTGCAGATACCAGCTTGCAAGGTTCTGCTTCTTCGCCAAATCGTTTTGATAGCGCGAATATGCCGCGTCCTGCAGCTCCGGAATAATTTCGTTGAGATTCTGCAGAGACTGATTGAATTGCTGCTGTGCCGCCGCAGTGCCGTAAGAGTTTGCGTACCCGCCCGTAAGCGCAGCCGCCTGCGCCGCGACGTTCTTTGCCGCGAGCTGCCCTTGATTTATATATGCCTGCTTTGCCGCCTGATAAACGGGGTCGTCGTTGAAGTCGTAACTGAATTTGCTGTTTTCGTACTCCTTCATGTATTTGTCCGCAAGTGCGCCGTAGTCCGTATTGACCGTCGCGCCCGATGCCGTTGCAGTACCCGCAGTTGTACCCGCAGACGTACCCGCAGCCGTACCCGTCGGCACGGTTCTCAGATTTTTTGAATATGCCGAAAGCTTCCCCGTAAGATTCTGCATGCCGTTTATAAGCGTCTGCGCCGCGTCCGCCGATATTTTCTTTTTGTCAATTGCCATTTTTCTTTGCCTCCGTTATGAGCTTTTCGAGCCTTTGTATTTCCTGCCGTATTTGGAAGTTCACGCTCTGCATCCATTCTCTGACGGCTTTTGCCCTTTCCCGCTCGTTCATCTTCTCGATGTCGGGAATTTTAACGCTGAACATAGTCGTTAGCCTCCTCCGTTGTCACGGCTATCGAATAAATGACGCATTCGCCGATGCCGCTGAAATACAGTCTGAAATTGTCGCACCGCCGCGCGGGAACGTAGACGGCATTAAACGTGCCCCTGACGGAGCCTTCTTCGAGATACACAGGCTCTCTTTCGTCGTCGTGCCCGTCAAAGCTCGCTTCAATATTTATCCGTGCGCCCTCGCCGAGCCTGCCGCGAATCTGAATCTTCCGCAGCGATTTTGCGTCGGGGTCGTCAAGTCCGAGTATGCCCGTCTGCGCGTGCCATTCGACGGCGTCCTCGGTGATGAGGTCGTCGGTCTGACAGTCGCCGAGAAACGTTATCGGGAGCTTGTTTGCGTTATCGGTATCAAAATACTTGATAACGGGCGTATAGTACCCCTCCAAGTCCGAGACGGCGGTGCCGCCTGTCTGCGGAACGGAATCGGCGGGGAGAGAGCTTACCGCGAATGCGCTGTTTCTGTAACGCAGAATTATCGGCAGACTGTCTCCGAACGGGTTTTCTTCCTGTGTCCACATCCCCGTCAGAGTGTCATATACAAAAAGCTCCCGTTCGCTGCTGCCGATACGCTTCATCGACACTATGTACCGTTCGCCGTCCGTGCCTGCGGACGCGTTTTCCCATATATCCGCGCCGAGCACGTCCGATATTTTTACGGGACGCGAGTCGGGAGACATTCGCATAATGCCGCCGTACGATTTGTAGTACACATATCCGTTTATCACGACCGCGCTTTTTTCCGACCCGTCCTGTATTCCCGCGCCCGAATACTCGCAGAGCGTAAACGGCGGCTCGCTGCCCGTCAGTACGTAGTATCTGTCCTCCTTGAAAAAGATAACACAGTCCTCAAGCTGTGCGATTCCCGTAAATTTCCCGCCCGTTCCGACCGACACGGTGTACGAATCCGCCGCCGTGCCCTCGTACTTGTAAAAGTTCATCGCGTCGCCGAGGGCGGAGCCGTAAATTTCGTTATATCCGTACGACTCATCGTAGACGCACCCCCATACACGGTTCTTCCACGCGCAGGCGTGCTGCAGCTTCGGTGCGTCGCGGTATATGCAGAGATTACTCCAATAACTCGCGTAAATATATCCGTCGCAGATTATTTCGCTTCCGTCGGTAGTTTTTGACCGAATGACGGTTGCTGTTGAGACGCTGAACGACAAAAGATTTAAAAAACTGCTTTTTGAAACGAACACACCGTCGCCGACATTAAACTGCGCGAACGCTCCCGTATTGACTGTCGTTCTGCCCGAATCGGTATAAGCCGTAATCTTCGTTCTGCATGCGGTCTGTGCTATCCACTGCGAAGACGCGGACGAGTACCGGTACAGTCCCTCGTTTGTGGTGTCGTACCAGTACGCGCCGTTTACGGGACTTTCGGGAGCCGTCGCCGACCGCGTCACCGATATTTCGGCATCGTCTCCGTCAATCGGAACGGTTCTGAAATACGGCAGCGAAACATATGCGTACACGGATTCCACATTGTACCTTTCCGTACCTTTGTAAATTTCAATGAGTTTCATCATCGGATACGCGAGAAAATCCTTGCCGAAGCGCAGCAGTCCGCCGCTTTCGCGGTTAAGATTGTACTTTGTGGCATCATTGCCGTATGTTTCTACGGTGTGTTGCCCCGAAATTACGCTGCCGTACAGATATATTCCCGAGAATGCATCCGATGCGGTCAGCGCGGTAAGCTCGCCGCTTTCGCAATTTGCCGCGATTATTTGTGTAAGCTCCTGCGCTCTCTTTTTCTCTCCGCCGCTTGTTGTTTCGGTAAAAAGCTGCAAAGCGCGTCTGTTTCTCGACGCGGCGCACGGATATTTCGCCGTTGTCATATTGAGCATATCGCTCCACGCTCCGTCCGTTATCCTTTCTCGCCTGTCAAGTCCGCCGAACGTGCTTTCCGTTGTCCGTGTTTCCTTGCTTTGCTTGAGATAAGCACCCATTCCCGTCACCTCTTTATCCCGTAAATATCGCTGTGCATGCCGTCCGAGGGCGGTGTGTGAGTACGCCGTCTGAATGCGGCGAACCTGTTCCATGCGTCCGTGAACATCGCATACGAGTTGTTTGCGCTTACCGTGTTGTTGCGTGCCGTGTCGAGCATGTACAGAGCGTACCACACATACACTTCGCCGTACGGGTCGGACGCAAGCAGCACGGTGTCTTCGGGTGTAAGTTCGTCGTATCTGTCGAAAGTATATTCCGCTCCGTCAGCCGAAGCGTCGATTATTTCCGTCTTTATCCGCTGTTCGCACTGCGAAATGTACCCTATGAGGAGCGAAGCCTCCGCAGTGGGTGAGCGCAGCTGATTTATCTGCGCGATGCATTCTTTTAATGTCATGCCGTCACTTCCTTAAAAAGCGGCGGGACACCTTGTCCGTATCCCGCCGCCCCGTTTTTTAACCCTTTATGTTGTGTTCGATGAACGCATCGGCTTTCGCCTGTGCGTCAAGGGAGTTTTGCACCACCTCCGCAAAGGCGGGCGAGAGATAAACGGTCTTGCCCTTTTGGATGAGGATTCGTTTGCCGTTCACCGCGACAAAAAGGTCGTCGTCGCCCCTGCCCGTCTTCGGAACGAAAACGGGTATGTTGCCGCGCGCCGTCACGGGTGCTTCGGGTGCTGTCTTTTTAGCCATTTCAAAAGTCTCCTTTTATCAGTTTTCATCTGCGGTGTCGGAGAACGCCGACCCCGTCTCGAAGCGTATCATGTATTCTTCGATAAGACGCTTTGCGGTCTTTGTCGCCTTCCAGCCGACCGAGGAACGCTGATTCAGCGGGTCGTTGCCGTAACCGCGCTGCTTTACTATATGCTCGAGTCCGCCGCCCTCGATATCGGTAACGCCGTATGCGTTCTCCGCAAGGAACAGCGTGCAGAATACGGCAGAACCGTCCTTGCCCGCGCCGATGCCGCAGATAACGTCGCCGACGGCGGCGGACGTTACCGCACTGCCGAGAGTGACGGTCGAATAACCCGTTTTCGCTTCGACGGCGACTATCGTATTTTCTTCGCCGTTTACGTACACGGGGATTGCCGCGCTGCCCGAATACGTGCCCGCCGTAAGCACCTCGTCAACGTCTATCGCGGTCGCGGACTCCGCAACGGCTGTTTTTACATGCAGTCTGCCCACTCCGTCCGAAATCGCGGCGGGAGCGATTATCTTCGCTTCGGTGCTCTCGACAAAGCGTACGCCGCCGAGCTCGCCTATTTCGCCGCGGTAAATCTTTTCGGGATTCTTGTACTTCTGGATATCGACCCACGTGTCACCCGCCTCCTGCATGATGTCATAGGCGACATACGGATGAATTATTGCGACATAACTGCCGTTTATCTTGGGTGCATTGACCGCCTTAAGCTCGGCTGCAGCCTTAAAAACGTCCTTTACCGTCAGCTTGTGCGCTTCGGTTATATCCGCTCTCGATGTCGCGGGTGTGCCGTCCTTTGAGCCGTACATGACGTTTGTGCCGCCCGTAAGCTCGTTTCTTACCACGGTATCGAGCGTCGATCCCGCCTGCGCGGCAAGCTCCTTTGTGGCTTCGACAATCGTATTGTCTATTGCCGTAAGCTCCAGCATGTCGGTCTGCTCGATATAGTCGCCGTACTGGTCGACGCGTGCGGTGATTGCCGACACCTTGAGCTTGTTTCCCGTGGGAGTTACGCCCTCGGTAATGGGAGAGAGTGCCTTCGGGAGCTTTGAAAATCTGCGGAACTCGATGTTTTTGCCGCCGTTTTTGGGTATGGGACGCTTCTGTCCGAACTGGTCGTGTACGAGATTCGGACCCGCAAGGGTTATGAGCGTCTTGTCGTAGAACGTTTTCATTTCGGCGGAAAGGTCGCCCGTCGAAACGGGTGTACCGCCGTTGTTTGCGTTCATTGTGCCCGCGTTCGCGTCACTGTCGTTTCCCGCGTAGTTTACCGTGTCGCCTGCTGCGAAAAGCTGCAGGTCTTTGAAAAGCATTTCTTTCATTTTCTGTTCTTCCTTTCTTTTTTTGCGGTTCAGAATGATATCTTCGCACCCTTAGAAACCGCGTCGATTATGCTTAAAATATCGTTTTCCTTGAGCGACGATACGTCCTTTCTGCGAACGATGCCGCCGCTTTGGCGCGTCAGTCCCCCCTCGGGAGGACGAGCCTTGTTAGCCGCAATGCTCTGCGCCGTTTTTTCTCTGACGGACTGAGCCACTTTCCCCGTAATCGCCGCCATGTCGCGCTCGTAATACGCAAGCCTTCTCGCTTCTTCGACCGTGAGCGGTCTTTCGCCCGTCAAAAGCTGCCTGAAGCTTTCGTTCCCCGACAGCTCTGCGGCAAGGTCAAAGTCGGGATACGTCGCTTTTACACCCGCCGCCTGCGACTGCCACGAGGATATTAACGCCTGCTGCTGCTCGCGTTCCTCCTGTGCCGCCGTTTCCCGGGCAAGCATTTCGTCAAGCTCCGCTTCTCCCTCGTTTTTCGACTGCTCCTGTGCCGCCTTGAAGTTGTCGCGGTATTCCGCAGCCGAGATACCCGCGTCCATTGCCTGACGCATGAACATCGAGTTGTCGCTGTATACGGCTTGTGTCAGAGCGTCGATATCGCCCTTTTTTACTCCGTATTTGTCGCAGAGAACCTCGGCAAGTCCCTGCAGCGGCTGAAGCTGTCCCTTTATTTTTGCGAATCTGCCGTCAATGATTTTCTGCGTCCTCGCACCGAAAGCCTTTTTGCCCCTGCCCTTTATGAGCCTGTCAAAGTCCTCGTCGGTCATGTCCGTGTCCGTGTCCGTATCCGTGTCCGTGACAGTGTCCGTGTTCGTGTCCGGTTGTGTGTCCGTGTCCGTAACCGTGTCCTGTTGTGTGTCCGTGTTCGTAACCGTGTCCTGTTGTGTGTCCGTGTTCGGTTGTGTGTCCGTGTCCGCGTCATGTGCGTCCGTCTGTGCACCCTGCGCGTCTTGTTCTTCGTCGTCGGCGGCGTCCCGTCCCGCTTCTTCCTCTTTACCCAAAACGTATTTAGAAAAATCCGCGTCAAAATCGCCCGTAAGTCCCGATGCGCCGTCCTCGGCAAACATCTGCAAGTCATAAAACTTCATGTAAAGTTCCTCCATCGTCTTTCCGAAGTGTCTTTTTTTCATCGTCTTTCCGAAGTGCCTTATCTTCAACGGTTCTACCCGTTAAATTCAACATAGTCGGGATACATGCGCTCTATCTCCCGTATCCCGTCCGAAAACATCTCGACGGCAAGCGCGTATTTTGCGTCTATAACGGCATAATAGCAGCCGTCTCCCGCCTGCACCGTGTCTTCCTCGGCGAACCCGTTAAGAGCCGCCGCAAGAGCCGTCACGCCTGCGCAGACGATATCCTCGCCGCGCTTTGCGTACTCCGAGTGTCCGATTATTTCAACCGCGTACTCTCTGCCGTATTCGGCGACCGATACCGTTATCATCTCGGAGCCGTCCTTTCCCGCGCTTTCTCCGTCTGTTTTTCCATATACGCGGACGAATTTTTTATGCTCCCGTTTATGTCCGTCTGTGCGCTTCGAGCGGGAGTATAACCCGCCTGCGTACGCCCCTGACTCTGCGCCTGTGCCCCGACACCGCCTGCCGACACCGCCGCAGGGTCGACAAGTCCCGCCGCCGCCGCAGCCTGCATCGCCTGCATGCCGACATCGGGCGCGTAAACGTTTGCCATATTGAGCAGAATCGGAAGAAACTGCGCGTTAAACCGCTCTTTTAATCCGTTCTTTTTGATAACGTCCGTCAGCTCGTCCTTGTTGTCTATTTCGAGCACCGACAGACATGCGAGAGCCTGCGTCGACTGTTCGGGATTAAAAAATCCCATGCCGTAAAAGTTTATGATGTCCTGATTCTGCGCCGCGCGTGACCACGAATTTGACTTTGCGACTTTTACGTTCAGGTCGAATATCGGTTCTTTCATGCCGAAGTCGACACCGAACTCTCCCTCTACGGGACGCGCCGTAATCGACGAATTGTCAAACGACATGTACTGCTGCAGCTTGTCTTCGCCTATAATGCGGAAATATCGCGGTGTGTCGTAAAACTGCCGTATAAGCTCGATTATCATTTGACAGATAAGCTTAAACGCGTTATACGTCTGCGCTATAATGTCACGGCTTACCTTGCTGCCTGCCTCCTGCAGCGCACCAATGCCCGCAGCCGTTGTCGTGCCGCCCGTGCCGCCGGAGTTTACGTCGCGGTTGAACGTGTTTTCTTTCATTTCCGAAATCTTGTACTGCTGGAGATTCACCGCTCCCGCCGAAATGTCGGGACGCGCTATTTCTCGGACGTTTATTTCGTCCAAGCCGCCCGCAACGTGCACGATATCCTTGTCAAGGTCGCAAAACTCCTCGGTATTCAGCGCGGCATTGTCGCGGATGAAGTACCGTACACGCGAAGCGCGTTTCGCGCCCTCCACCATGAGCGAGTTTATTTCGTCAAGGTCTTCCTGTGTGTCCTTGCCGATGTCTATCAGACCGAACCCTGCGGGAGTGCCCTTGTCGGGGAAAAACACATCGAACACAAACGGATAAAGTCCGTGGTCGTACCACCCTCTGTCGCGCAGCGCGGGGTCATTTTCCGACGCGTACAAAATTATGTCCTGAACGAAGCGGCAGTAGTGCAGTACCGTTCTGTCTCCGATTCTGCGCTTGTAATACCAATTGACGACATACGACTTGTCGGATGTGTCGATGCTCTCGTCGAACGAATACCGCGAAATGTCTATACTCGGCGCGGAAAGCTCCCGCAGCTCCGCTCTGTCGGGATAAGCAGCCGCGAGAGCGTCGTGGCTCATCAGCTCCACGGTGAACACGTTCGCCGAATCCTGAATGTTTTCAATGCCCGGCTCCCAGAATATGTTCAGTCCGTCGACCGTGCTTACCGCAACATCGCCCAAGCCGTTCGAAGCGTTCGCGTCCCAGCCGACCATATACACCGCCGTACCCGTCTTTATTTTCTCGTACGCGCCGTCCGAGTAGGTCTGTTTCCACCCCGCACGGTCGAGCACAACGGGAATGACGGCGGTCAGAGCCTTAGCCGCGCTTTCGTCGCTCGGCTCTCTCGCCGACACGCTTACCTCGGGAAAATTGTCCGTAAAATCGGCGTGCTTGTTTGCTATCGCGGAGAAAAGCCACCCCGTCTGCTTTATCTTGCCGTTTCGCTCGTTCTCCCAGTGCCGCTGCCTGAACCACTTTTCGTTGGCGACAATGCGCTTTTCGAGATTGCTTTTGCCCGCCTTGTACCGCTGCAGAATGCTTACCGCTTCCGCTGTCTCGTCCTTGCCTATGATGTCGGCGCGTTTGCTCTCAACCGAAAAAATGTTCTCGGCATCGGGCGCGGTACCCGACGTGTTTGTCAAAAAATCATTCAAATCCTCTCACC
>CAVFAD010000050.1:0-13278 GCA_963620305.1 Bacteroidaceae bacterium
CTCAGTTTCTTAATTTTTTCGCCTTTTATGTCGGATTTGCCGTTCTCGATGTTGCTGTATTGTTCCTGCGTGACTTCGAGCAGTGCCGCAAGATTTTTCTGAAGCAAATCGTTGTCTTCACGCAGTTCGCGTATACGTCTGTAATACACCGCGACCACCTCACATCGGTATGTTAGCATATAAATTAAATTGGTATTGACTTTTATAAATTTAATTTGTATAATATCTGCGCATACAAATTTAATTTATATTCAAAAAAGGAAAGCAAACAAGATGACAGCAATTCCCGTTCTTATCACAAAGCTGCTTGTGTATTGCGGGCAGTTTTTCGGACGCGGTTCGAGCTTGCCCGGAAAGCTCGCCCTTAAACTGTTTCCGCACGTATTTCACGGCATCACCCCGCCGTCAACCGTAATCGCCGTTACGGGTTCGAACGGAAAAACCACCACAACGGAGATGATAGCGTTTACGCTGCGAAAACTCGGGTTAAATGTTGTCACGAATTCAAAAGGCAGCAATCAGACGGAGGGCATAGCCACCGCCGTACTCGGTGCATGCGATACGGCAGGGAAAGTATGCGCCGACTGCCTTGTTTTGGAAGTCGACGAACGGTATGCATACGATATTTTTTCCCGCATTGCGCCGAATATACTTGTGATAACAAACCTGTACCGCGATCAGTTGACGCGCAACGGCGATCCGTTTTTTGTCCGTGACAGGCTCAGAGAGGCAGTAGGCGTTTTGCCGTCCGACACAACGGTTTTGCTCAACGCGGACGAACCTATAAGCAGAACCGCCGCGGACGGACACAAAAAGGTTCGGTATTTCGGACTGCGCTCCGATGTCATGTCGCAAAAAAGCACCGACGCCGTATATGAAGACTGCGCATGCTGCCCCGAATGCGGCGGCTCGCTGCAATACTCTTCGTATCACTTCTCCCAGCTCGGCACGTACATTTGCGGCGGCTGCGGTTTTTGCACGCCGAACGCCGACGTACTTGTTTCGGATATTTCCGACTGCGGCAAAAAAATTACGATAAACGGGCAAAGAATACACTCATCGTTCACCGGCAAATTTCAGCCGTACAACATCGCCGCAGCATTTGCGGCATGCAGCGAAACGGGAGCGGAGCCGAGCAAAATCGCTGACGCACTCTCGAGGTTCGTATCGTCAAACGGACGTCAGACAAACTTTTTGTTTGAGGGCAAACACGGCATTCTGCTCATAAGTAAGCACGAAAATTCCACCGCCTACGACCTCAATCTCGAATATGCCGCCGATTCGGAAAAGCCGACGGGAGTCATGATTATAATTGACAGAATCAGCAGAAAATATTTTTCATCGGACACGGGTTGGCTGTGGGATATCAACTTCGGCATTCTCAACTCCGAAAACATAAAAAACATATACCTCGGCGGCAAATACGCCTATGACGCGGCAGTGTGCGTAAAAGCAGCCGTGCAAAACAAAAACGCCGTCCGTGTCGACCGCAATATCTCGGATTCGTTCGCGGCGGCTGCCGTCGGTGAAGAAAACAGACTTATTGTGCTGACATGCTTCGCGGACGCGCAGAAGGTATCGGAGGAACTGAAAAAATGGAAGAAATAACGCTTTGCCACCTCTTCCCGAAGCTGATGTCGCTTTACGGCGGCTACGGAAATATTGTCGTACTCAAACGACTGCTTGAAGAAAACGGCTGCAGCGTAACGGTAAAGAACGCGGACGAACCGCCGTTTTTTGAGCAGAAATACGACTTTGTCTATCTTGGCAGCGGCACGGACATTGCACTTCGTGCGGCGGCGAAAATCATCGCGCCGTTTTCGGCGGAAGTGCGAAAAAGCATTGAAAGCGGCACTCCGTGGCTTCTCACCGGCGACGCGCTCGGCTTGCTTGCCGATACATCGCTTTACGAGAACGGCGAGTGCGTTTTCCCTGAAATAAACGCAAAAAAACTCAGCGATAAAAGGTATCTCGGCGACGTGCTCACCGACGGCGACAATATATTCGGCGCGCCGTGCGTCGGATTTGTCAACACGCGGTACGACTTTGACAAATGCGGCGGTTTCTGCACCGACCTTTTCAATCTGCGGCGGCTGCACGGGCAAAAAAAAGAAGCCCCCGCAAAGGAAGGCTTCAAATATAAGAATATGTTTTCAATGCGCATAACAGGTCCCGTGCTCGCAAAAAATCCGCACATGCTCGCCTATTTCGCCGCCGCCATTGCCGGAAAGGAAATAACCGTACCGCAGGACAGCGATATTGCAAAGGCATATGAAATTACCTGTGCGGAGCTGACCGCAAGAGCGTACGGGCGAAACAAGTGACTGCGTTTTATTCTGCGCTTGACGCATTTATACGCTCAATGAGTGTTTTTTTCACAACATCGGCATCGTCCATTCGGTAGTTGTCGTAGAAAACGAATATATCTTTGCACTTTTCGAAATCGACAAGCTGTGCACCCTCACGAGTTTCGAAGCAAGTTTTAATCTTTGCGGGGTCTACACCCGCGATAAGTGCGCGCAGATAGGTATCCTTGCAGCGCGGACCCGCAAAAATCACCTCCGCTATGCTTTCATCCGCGAAATACGAGAAGTCGCAGTCGTAAAGCCAGCAGGTATTTTCGGAATTGTTTGTGTTGTCCTCTTTATCGTCGTTTATGATAAGAATACACTTGTCACGCGCCTTGTCTTCTGCGGCGTAGGCATAGCAGCGCGTGCATGCGACGGGATTTTGTCCTTTTGCAAGCAGCATCGTAATACTTACATCCTTTACGCGCACGGTATCGAGACGCGTTTTGACTATTTCGAGCTTTTCGAACGCATTTTTTATCGTTTCGTCGGAAAGACCGAAACGCGACAGCAATGCAAACGCTCCGCAGCAATTGAAGACATTGACAATATTGTCATTCACCAAACGCAAAACGGTTTCGCCTCCGTCGTGCTTCACCGTAAAAGTATCGTTTTCGCGGTCGAGAGCCGTGACCGTAAAATCGCGTTCGGGACTGCCCCAACCGCATTTTTCGCATTTGCATCTGCCGATATGATTGAATCTGACATAACCGTACTTAAGTTCACCGCCGCAAACGGGGCAATAGACTATGTCGCGGACAAACGGCAATTCGGCTGTGGCGGGTGCCTCCGCATCGACGCCGAAATACGTCCTGTTTTTGCACTGAGGAACAAGCGACGCGCAGATTATATCGTCGGCATTCAAAATCACCTTTGTTTCGGCGGGAACGGCGGTGTTGAGAATATACGAAATAAATTCCGTATGCGCGTTTCTCTTTATCGAGTCGCGCATTATGTTATTCACAATAAGGAAATCGGGCGTAAGGTGCTTGTATACAAGCAGCGAACTGCGTTCGTCGACCTCGAGCACGGCAATCTTTTTTTTCGGCTTTCCCGAAAAAGTCGACTGACTCATAAGCGCACTCGCAACGCCGCCGTGGACGTTCGAGCCGAGTGAATTATTCAGCACGTCGTAACCGCACTCGGTGAGAACGGAGTTGAGCAAATTCGATGTCGTCGTTTTGCCGTTCGTGCCGGTGACACAGATAACGGTTTCGGGTTTTGTGAGATATCCGATAAAATCGGGGCAAATATGCACCGCAATTTCACCCGGAAGGTATGACGCGTTCCTGCCGAGCATGCGCAGTGCGGAATATGCAAGCTTTGATGCCGTCATGGCTGCATAAAATCTGATTTTTCCCATAGTATACTTCCTTTATGTTATCAAAAAAAAACACCGCACCCGTCCGTTTTGCATCGGCTGCCGACGGTATTATTATTCACGGATTATTGTAATGTCATTCGGACAAAAAGTCAAGCAAATTTGCCGCACCGAGCGTTCCATACAATTGCAAGGCAATGAAAAAATACAATCTGTTTAACGGGCGGATAACGAATGTGCATTTTATAAAAACAGTATACGATAATTTCCGCGAAGCTGTAGGGAACGCGCACCGAGCGTTCCGCGACACGAAACACGCGCAAAATCCCGTTTTGTCGGGCGAAAAGTCAACCCCTGCGGCGGCGGACTGCCGACAGGGGTTTTGTGCATAATGTTTGTGCGGGGTTGGGTTTAATCAGCTTTTTGATTTTCTCGCTTCGATTTCGGCAACCATTTCACGCTGACGTTTTTCGGTGATGTTGTAGAAGAACATCGGAACGGCGCACGCGAACATACTGATAACACCGGAGAGCACCAGAAGATTCCAAAGCAGGTTTTCGCCGTCAGGCTGAATGGGCGGAACGCTTTCGGGGTTGATACCCGCCCACGAATACGAAAACACACCGATAAACGCGCCGAGAGCCATACCTATCTTATTTATGAGCGTCTGCATCGCAAAACAAATGCCCTCGCCCCTCTCGCCTGTTTTCCACTCGAGATAATCCACCGTATCGCCTATCATGGCGTACGTTATTATGTTGTTGACGCCCTGAGGGATTCCGAGCAGGACAAGTCCCACCGCCGCGACGATGAGTTTCCACGTTGCGTCATAGCCGACGAAATACATGACTGCCATTACAACGCCGCCGAAAAGGTGAACTATGATATAAGTCCATTTTTTCGTAAACTTTTTGGAAAGCCACGGCACAAGAAGCGACGCGACAAGACCGCCGGGAACAACGAGAAGCGTTATAAGGCTGTACATGCCCTCGTTTTTGAGTACGTATTTCGCAAAATACAGACCGCCCGTATAAGTGTAAACGGCTCTCGCACCGCCGAGGATGCCCGAAAGAACAATGAGAAGAAGCTGCTTGTTCTTAAACAGAAGCTTCAGGTTGTGACCGAACGAGGGCGGAGTATCGGTTGACGTGAAACGCTCTTTTGTATTTCTGAAGCCGTAATAGAACATGGGCAGCGCGGCAACGACGCAAACTGCGGCGCAAATGAAATATGTCCATTTGAGTGTATTTGCATTGTCATAAATATACTCCGCCTGCACCACGCCGTCTACCTTGTACTTCGCCGTAACTGCGGACGTTATGATGGGAACGAGCACCGTCACGAGTCCAGCGCCGAGAGTACACACAAGACGCGCAACCGTAAGGATTTTTCCGCGAACTTCGGTGTCGTTCGTAAGGCACGTGGAAAGTCCCCAGTACGGGACGTCGGCTACGGTATAAACCATGCTCCAGATAACATATACGACGGAGATTATGACAAACGTCGACGTAGCCTGCGGCTTCAGGAACGGGAAGAAGCACAGCACGGTAACGACCGCTATGGGTATCGCCATCCACTTAAGATACGGACGGCACTTGCCCCATTTCGTCCGTGTTTTATCGACGATGCTGCCCATGATAGGGTCGTTGAGCGCATCGTAGACACGGGTGCCGAGCATAAGATACGCAACAGCCATCGTGCCTGACACGGTGCCGATTTTTGCGTTCTCGCCGCCGAAAAGCAGCGCATCGGTGAGGAACACCGTAAGATAAGAACCGATTATGGTACAGATAAGATTCTGACCGAAGCCCGTGACCGAATAGGCTATCGCTTCTTTCGGCTGCACGCCTTTTCCCGGTGTGGTGCCGAACAGTTTGTGAAGAAAATTCTTCATGTTGGTTTGCTCCTTACTGTCAAACGGAAAGAACCGCAAAACGGGCAGTGAAATGCCGCCGCCCGCAAAATCGGGCGCAAACAGAAAAACACTGCCGCGCCGACCGTTCTTCCCGTGCATTTTTATATATTTTATCAGATAATTTTTTTGTTTTCAATATGAATTTTAGGAATTGTGCCGTAAACGAACGCTTAGACGCTATTCTGTTTAATCTCTGCATTCGTTCAATCGGAGAATCAATGCTTTTTTTTCATTCGGCACTTCGCCGAGCGCGACGAGCGTGACGAGGAAGTCAAGCGCACTGCCTATCCGCTCACCCCTAAAGCCGAGCTTTGACAGATCGCGTCCGTCGACACGCAGATTTTTCGGCGAAATACTGCCGACGCAGCCATCCGCAATAAATTTTTCCGCAGCAGCGTCCGAGCAGCCGCGCGTCAGACGCAGAAGCTCTGTCAAAAGCAGCGTCATTCTTTCGCCGTATTTGCCGCAAAATATACGGAGATACGCGGTTTTGCCCTTTTCGCCGCCGCAAAGACACTCGCTTCGGCTGTCGTATTCGCGGCATGACGCACCGAGTAAAAGAACCGTATCTCGAAAAGCTCCGTCGGTCTTGAGCCGTTCCAAAACAGCTGCGGTTTTTTCGCTTTCAACTCCGAAAAACAGCGCGGCAAACGCGGTTTCGGGACATGATGCGCCTCGAACGCTCACGATATACCGGCGCATCTCACCGTCGGGCAGTGCCGACACCTCCGGGAACAGCGTCGACACGATATCCGCAAACCGCATGAGAACATCGGCGGCGTTTTTTCCGACAAGCAGCTTTTTGAGTTCCGCAAAAATCCGTTCGCCCGCAATATTTTTAAGCAGACTGCGGTTTGTTATCATACTCTCGGCGGTATTTTTTTCGACCGTAAAACCGAGCGCGGACGCAAAGCGCATGCCGCGCACTATCCGCAGCGCGTCCTCTGTAAAGCGTCTGTCGGGTTCGCCGACGCACCTTATTACCCCGTTTCGGATATCGGCTTGCCCGCCGAACGGGTCAATGTAACCGTCCGACACGCTGTAGGCTATCGCGTTTACCGTAAAATCGCGCCGCGACAAATCGGCGATAATATCATCGGTGAACACAACGCTTTCGGGATGTCGGTTATCGCGGTAAGCACCGTCCACGCGAAAGGTCGTAATTTCGATATTGTGCCCGTCGGACACCGCCGTGACCGTTCCGTGCTTTATTCCCGTCTCGATAATGCGAAAGCCGTGCAGCAGCTCCTCCGTTTTCTGCGGCGGACACGACACCGCAATATCGTAATCGTCGGGTGTCTTTCCCATGATTCCGTCGCGCACGCACCCGCCGACGGGATATGCTTTTTCACCCGCTTCTTCAATAGCATCCGTAACTTTTTTTACGTAATCGGGTATAAACACTTGCTTTCACCGCCCCGTTTGTGTACTATACTTAATTGTATCATACAGTCCGCCGATTTATCAACACGAATTAACACGGAATCGGCAACAAACAAAAAAAGGAAGATATGACAAATGGACACCGAAAACACAAAAAATATCGGCTTCGGCTCGTTTCATCCCGCAGATGCGGAACAGTATGCCGAAATAACGATTGAAGTTAAAAACAAAATCACCGAAAAAGCGGACTTCACGTCAAACGACGAAACGGTCGCAATGTGCGCAAAGGCGATATGCAGGCTGATTGTCGGATTCCCCGCAGAGGATATTCTTCAGATGAACAACAAGGCTGTGTATTACAACATAGACGAAGAACTGCCGCTTGACAGGCTTTTCTGCGCAACGATTGCCGTAAATGCGGCAAAAAAGGCTGCAATGGACTACATGAAGAAAAACGGAATTGCCATTCCGTCCGATGCGCTCTGCTCATGTCTCGGCTGATACAGTTCGATATACAAAAATTTCACCGAAAAAAAGAAAGCCTCCCGCTCGGGAGGTTCTTTCTTTTACCGCAAAAATCAATTGCGTGGTATTAAAGAAAACTCATAATGCAAAAAAATTGCGTGTCATCAATATTGCGCAATCGGTGCGCACGCCGAATTACCCGTAAAAACGCAAAACTCAGATGGGCATCGGCTCATAGAATCTCTTTATGAAGTCTTTAAGCATTGTGATTATCCAGTTAAAAAATTCCATTTTGCTTCTCCTTTCATTTTTTCGTGCAAAGCCGTCATTTTATCGGCTGTACAAAGCTGTTGAATTTTTCGAACAGTGACTTGATAAATTCTACCAGACGCGTAAAAAAGTCGGCATTAAAAAGCTCATCCATTGTTTTCACCTCCGTTCATTTTCTCTGCGATTTTATTGTAGCAGAGTTCGGCTTTTAAGTCAACGTTTTCGGTCAAACTGTAATATGTGTGACGAAAATGTTGTGTGAAACTGTAAACAAACTGAAAACAAAATGTCAAAACATTTCATTTTTACATATTTAGCCAGACGTGTCGGAATTATTCGTCGGCACCCGTTCAACGCATATTTTGCCGTCGATGACCGAGACGGTTCGCTTTTTTCCGTCGCCGCCGTCTGCCGTTTCGTCCCGCGCCAGAGGTGTTTCGATAAGCTCGCTTATAAGCCGTCCTATGGGACGCGCGCCGTCGCGGAATGCTGCCGCTTTTTCTGCAATAAACGGTGCGACGCCGTCGGAAAACTCGACTTCGATTCCGCACGAAAGCGCAAATCGGTGCACATCTTCGAGCCTTTTGCGTGTTATTGCGCAAAGCTCGTCGACGGAAAGCGGTTCAAAAATCACGATACCGTCGAGTCGGTTGAGAAACTCCGGACGGAACACGTTTTCGAGTTCTTTGTTTATGCCGTTTTCGGCAGCGGAGCCGAAGCCGAGCGCGACACCGCCCGCGATATATTTTTCGCCGAGATTCGAAGTCATGATAATCACGGTGTTGCGGCAGTCGACTTTTCTGCCGTCGGCGGCGGTAAGTATGCCCTCGTCCAAAAGCTGCAAAAGCGCATTAAACACATCGGGGTGCGCTTTCTCTGTTTCGTCAAACAGCACTACGCTGTACGGGCGACGGCGAAGCCTTGACGTAAGCTGCCCGCCGTCCCCGTAACCGACGTAGCCGGGCGGCGAGCCTATCAGCCGCGCGACACTGTGAGGCTCCGAAAACTCGCCCATGTTGAATGATATAAGAAAATCGGGAGAGCCGAAAACCTCTTTTGCAACAGCCTTAGCGAGTTCGGTCTTGCCGACTCCCGACGGACCGCAAAAAAGGAATGTTCCGACGGGGCGCGACGGATCTTTAAGTCCGAGCCGACCGCGCCTTACGGCATCGGAAACGGTCTTCACGGCTTTTTTCTGCCCGACTATCAGCTTTGACAGGCGGTTTTCGAGATTTGCCAGCTTGATTTTTTCGTCCGCATTGACCGTTGAAACGGGGATATCCGTCCACTCGCTCACGACCTGCGCTATCTCCGTTTTTGTCACTTCGGGTGCGCCGCATTGCGCGTCCGTTTCCGTTTTTCGGCTTTCGGCAAGGCGCACGGCTTCTTCTATCTTTCCGCCGCGAATCTGCATCTCGCGCTTTTTTTCGGAGCAGCCGCCGTTTTGAGCGTTCATACTCACCATTGCCGCCGCTTCGTCGACAAGGTCAATGGCCTTGTCGGGCAAAAAACGGTCGGTGATATACCGAACGGACATGGACACCGCCGCTTCAAGTGCACCGTCGGTTATTTTGCAGCCGTGATGCTCCTCGTATGCGGGACGCAGGCTTTTGAGAATTTCGAGCGCGTCCGATTCGGCAGGCTGCTCGACCGTGACGGGTTGAAAACGCCTTTCGAGCGCGGCATCCTTTCCGATACACCGACGGTATTCGTCCGCCGTTGTGGCACCGATAAGGTGTAGCTTTCCCCGCGCAAGAACGGGTTTAAGAATATTAGCGGCATCCACCGCGCCCTCTGCGGAGCCCGCGCCGATGATATTGTGTATTTCGTCGATAAACAGAATAATATTGTCGGCATCGGTCACCTCAGCCACGACACCGCGTATGCGTTCTTCAAAATCGCCTCGGTATTTCGCTCCCGCCACCATTGCGGTAAGCTCCAGCGACCACACCTCTTTATTCAAAAGCAGCTCCGGCACTTCCCCCTCGGCGATGCGCAGCGCGAGTCCCTCGACAGCCGCGGTTTTTCCGACTCCCGGCTCACCGATAAGGCACGGATTGTTTTTTGTGCGTCTGCACAGAATGCGCATGACGCGCTCTGTCTCCCTGTCACGGCACACGACCTTGTCAATGCGCCCCGCACGGGCGGCATCGGTAAGACAGACGCCGTATTTTGCAAGCATTCCGCCCGCAGTCGAAGAAGCCTGACGGCATGCTTTTATTCGCTGCGGCGCAAACGTCTGCGTCGGACGCAGGGCACGCGCAACATCGGCATAAAGCGCGGAAGGACTGATATTCATATCCGCAAGCAGCGCGGAGCTGCCCGAACGGCTGTCGCGCAGCAGCGCGGTGAGCAAATGCTCGGTACAGACGTTCGAATTCTCCTTTTTGCTTTCTTTCAGCGCGTTTTCCACCGTTCTGACAAGGCGCGGAGTCATGTCCCTGTCCGTCAGCACGGTGGGAACGCCTCTGCCCATGCGTTCGCCGAGCTTATCGTATGCCGCCTTATACTGCACGCTTTGTCCCGACAGCACCACTCCCGCAACGCTCATCGGGTCGCAAAGCAGTCCCAGCAGCAAATGCTCCGTGCCGACGTAGGTGTGTCCCATTTCGCCCGCAACGCTTATGGCGGAATTAAGCGCGGTATCGGCTTTTTCGGAAAAACCCGAAAATCTGTATTTTTTCATATCGGTCCGCTTACCTTTCGAAAAAAATAAAAACGACGATTGTTTTCCGTCGTTTTTATTATACTGCCGTTTTATTTTTTCTATTCTGCGCCGAAAAGCTTTTTGCGGATTATTTTCGCGCGAAGCTCGTCGCGGTCACGCGAGGAGAGTCTGCCGCCCGCGATACAGTTAAGACAGGCAGGCTGCAAGGTATACATCAGCTCGTTTATCGTGCCGACATCGACACTGCAAATGCCGTACACCGCGCCGAGTCTTAACAGCGACAGCATTTCGGGCATCTCATCGTTGTCGACGAGCATTGCGGTCGAAAGAAGTCCCTGCGCGCGGTTTATTTTGTCGCGCATGCCGATATCCTTTATGAGCGTTTCGGCGCACGCGTGCTCCTTGGTGGCTATCTGCAATGCCATTGATTTCAGATTGGACACAGCCGTCTTTTCGTCTATACCGAGCGTTATGTTGTTGGACAGGCGATACATATCGCCGCGCACCGTAAGGCTGTCGCCGAATGCGCCGCGCATGCTCATACCGAGCTTTGACACGGTGGAAACAAGCGAGCTGACGGTGCCGTTGTGCGTAAGCGCGGGCAAATGCATCACTGCGGACACCCTGAGTCCCGTGCCGAGGTTTTTCGGATTCTGCGTCAGAAAGCCGAGCTCGGGGTCAAACGCGAAGCGAAGCTCTCCGTCAAGCGTTTTTTCGTACACGGACGCGCTTTCGTACGCTTTTTCCGGCTGCAGTGACGATGCGAAAGCCGCAATCCTTATATGGTCGTCTTCGTTAAGCATAATATCGACACTGCCGTCCTCAGACGAAATGAGTATGCGTCCGCCCGAGGACGACGCAAATTCGGGACTGATTATGCCGCGCTCCGCAAGCGCAACCGCCTCATACGGATAGAGCCTGCTCATATCCGTGACCTTTACGGGAAGTCCCGCCTCGGTCAGTATTCCGCAGACCTTTTTGTTCACGGCATCTCTTTCGGGGACGCTCAGCCGAACGGGAAACGGAAGCTTGTCGATATTCCGCGAAATTCTGACTGCCGAAGAAATTATCACGTCGCCGTGATATTCGGGCATAAAATTAAGCATGTACATCAGCCGTTTGACTCCTTTCCCGAAATGTCTTTTATCTCGTCGCGGAGAAATGCCGCGCGTTCAAAGTCCTGTCGGCGGACGGCTTCGTCCATCTGCGTTTTAAGCTCACGCAGTCTGCGTTCGTTCTGCGCACTTCTGCCTGCGGAGTCGGGAATCCTGCCGACGTGAACCGCTCTGCCGTGGAGCTTTTTTATCGACGGCGCGAGTTTGTCGGCAAAAAAGCGGTAGCAATCGGGACAGCCGGGTCTGCCGCTGTATGAAATGTCCGAAAATGTAAAACCGCAGGTCGGACAACGCTGCTCGGACGCGGCATGCCGCTTGCCAGACGGGTCTCCCGCAATGCGCCCGAAAGGTATCTGCAGCATACCGAGCATGTCGGAATATCCCATAGCCGCGGCGCAGTCGGGACAAAGATGAAGCTCTATAGCCTCGCCGTTTATAATTTGTTTGAGATGCACGGCGGCATCCTTCATCTGACAGTTTTGACAGAGCATGACACTACTTCCTTTTTTGTAAAAGTGGATTCCGAAACGGGCTTATCCCCACGGCGGCAGAAAACGCAGCCGACGGCGAACGGTGTCTGCGGCGGCGAATCGCGCAAATCAGAATGTTGCTATCTTTGACACTTTGAGATAGCTCCCGCCGTTTTCCGCCGTGAATATACCCTCGGCTATGAGGTACTGACCCGTTGCGGGTGCGGTTGTGCCGTCGGGGAGAACCATATCAAGATTCCATGAATTGTCGTAATACGGGTGCTGGATGCAGGAACCGTTGAGTGCTCTGCCGAATACCTTGATGTTTTTGCCGCCGAAAGCATCGGTGTTGCCCTGCATGTTGGCTATCTGAACTCTTGCGAGAGTAGGCGACATAACCGTGAGATCAAGTCCGTCGGCAGGAGTGAAGCTCTCGACCGTTTCGAGAGTCGTATCGGTAAAGCGATAGCCGTCGAGCGACTTTTTATCCTCGACAAGCCTGCCCTTAAGCTTTACGTACGAGCCGGGCGCGGGAAGGGACGAAGCATCGGCGGGAATAAACTCCCACTGCCAGTCGCAGCAGCGCGTTTTGTCTGCATAACCCCACACGTAATAACGGTCGGTACCGTTGTATTCGTCGCGAAGCACGGCAAAGGTTCCTTCCTTAGTATACACCTTGTCGGCGTATTCGTCACCTTTTTTTTCGTAAAAAATATTGAGGTACGCGGCATATTCAAGCGAGCTGAACGTTTCCTTTATACCGACGACGTCTTCATCGGGAGCGTTGGCGGGAATTGTGGTATTCTCTTCCCTCTTTGAAGAACCGCCGTCCGCAGATGAAGCGTCGGGAGTCGAAGCACCGGTATTTTCTCCGTCCGTTTTGCCGCATGACGCAAACGAAAACGCAAGGAGTGCCGCAAGAAGAATACATAAGAAGGTCTTTTTCATTTTGTTTTTTCCTCTCTTTCGGGCAGACGGAAAAGCCGAGGTCAATCGGCACAGCCGCATCGGAACCGTTCGCGGCGGTGCAGCCGAAACGGCTGCTTTACGCATACCCGTCTTCATTTATTTGTTTAAGCTGACAGGAGTTGAACCCATGCCGCCCGTCAGCGTCCCTTTTCGGCACTTTTCGCCCTTTTCGTCTTGACTTGCGTCAGCAAGAGAAGCACCTCAAAAGACGAAAATTGCTCGAAAATTAACTGCTGTCGGGTGCAAAGCAGTTTTGCCTGAGCCGATTTATATCAGGCAAGGCAAAGCCCGAAGCGAACACTTGACGTATTTGCGAGGGGTTTAACGCAGCATGGGCGGAAATCAGCCTGTCAA
>CAVFAD010000051.1:0-13258 GCA_963620305.1 Bacteroidaceae bacterium
GAAACCAATCGGCAACGCGCAGATATGCCGACATCCCGCCGAGCTTTACGGCAGCGAAAACAAATTCACACACCGCAGCCGCAATACACACCGCATCGGTAACAATACATGTTTTAACCGCAATATCTTTTTGTGTATACGCCTTAAAAAACAGCAGCGCGGCAACAATTATCGGCTCGATGTATACTACCGTCACGCGGTAGGCAGTTGCCGTGCTTTTGATTGCATTTTCGGGCATTTTAGTCCATATATACATGGCAATCCCCGCTGCGACAACCGCAAGAGCAAAAAAGCATAAAATCCAATGAACAATGTTTTTTCTGTTTGACATTTTCTTCACCCGCTCCTAAAAAATTTTTTCGAATATCTAACCTCAACACCATTAAATATCCGACCTCAATTCTATTATAGAGTATAAGAAAAGTATTGTCAATGGTTTATGGATATAAAGCTGTTTTTTTGTGTTTTTTTGTCAAAATCGGCGGGTATTTGTCTTTTTCGGAAAATTCATGCACCTGTCCTGCGCATATCTTTTTTCCGTCGTAACGAAATAATTCACCGTTTCGCTTTCGCCGCAAGCTGACTTTTTTTCACAGCTCGTCACAAGCAAGACGCCGCACAACATGCCCCGCTATCATCAGTCCCGCCGCGCCCGGAACAAAACTGACACTTGCGGGAGGACGTCTGCCCGACGCTTCTTCCGTCGGAATCTCGCACATGATTTCGTGCGGCTGCTCGGTCGAAAACAGAACGGTCACTTTTTTCACGCCCGCTTCGCGGTAAAGACGGCGCATTTTTTTGCAGAGCGGACAGTATTCCGTCTTTGAAATATCCGTAATTTTGAAAAGATCGGGGCGGAGCTTGTTGCCCGTTCCCATCGACGCTATGAGCGGTATGTTTTTTTCTGCGCACTTTACGGCAATCACGGTTTTTGCGCGTGTGTCGTCTATCGCGTCAATGCAAAAATCGTATTTTTCCGCAAAAAACATGTCGGCATTGTCCGCCGTCAGAAACTCCGAAATAACTTTTACCCTGCAATCGGGGTTAATATCCTTTGCGCGCGCGGCAAGCACATCGGTCTTATTCATTCCTACTGTGGAATGAAGCGCACAGAGCTGACGGTTTATGTTTGAAAGCGATACGGTATCGCCGTCGACAAGTGTAAGTCTGCCGACCCCGACACGGCAAAGCGCCTCAAAAACGTATGAACCGACACCGCCCAAGCCGAAGATTATTATATTACTGTCAGCCAGCTTTTTTATGCCGTCCTCACCCAATGCCATTGCCGTGCGAATATGCTCGGATTTCACGGCGCATCCCATCTTTCCTGTTTTTTACATTATATTGTACTGCCGTAAACAAAAAAACGCAATATTTTTGTAAGTTTTTCCTTTTTTTATCATTCTCATGAGCAAAATAGCCAAAAATCACACAGCAATTGTTGTCATGTTAACATATTGACCGACGAACACTGTTCTGTTATAATATATACTGGAGTAAATTGGTATTCAATTTTTCGGAAGGAGTTATATCTTCATGCAAATAAAATTCACCGAGACCGTTCTCAGAGATGCAAATCAATCGCTGATTGCAACGAGAATGCCGTTTGAGGAGTTCGAACCTATCCTCGGAACACTCAACAAAGCCGGTTTCTATTCATTGGAATGCTGGGGCGGAGCAACATTTGACTCGTGTCTCAGATACCTGAACGAAGACCCGTGGGAAAGACTTCGCAGGATAAGAAAAGCCTGCCCCGACGTCAAGCTTCAAATGCTTCTGAGAGGTCAGAATCTCCTCGGATACAAGCATTATCCCGATGATGCCGTTCGTCTTTTTGTAAGAAAAAGCGTTGAAAACGGCATAGATATTTTAAGAATTTTCGATGCACTCAACGATCTTCGCAACATAGAAGTCGCAGTCGACGAAGCGCTTAAATGCGGCGCGGAGGTGCAGGGCACGATATGCTATACAATCTCACCCATTCATAATCTCGAAAGCTATATCGAAACGGCAAACGGACTCAAAAGGCTCGGCGTTCAGAGCATCTGCATAAAGGATATGGCAGGCATCATGAGTCCGAAAGCGGCATACGAAACCGTAAAAGCCATAAAGGACGCAACGGGCATGCCCGTCGTACTGCACACCCACTCGACAACAGGCTTGGGATTCATGACGCTTTTGAAAGCCGTTGAAGCGGGATGTGACGTTATTGACACAGCGATATCGTGTTTTTCGGGCGGTACAAGCCAGCCTGCGACCGAAACCATGGACTATGTCCTTCGCGAATACGGTTACGAAACGGGACTCGACGGAGCCTCACTTACAAAGATAAACGACTTTTTCAAACCCTACAGAAACGAATGCCTTAAGTCCGGTCTTCTCAATCCAGTGGTTATGGCGACCGCAACCGACGCGCTCACGTATCAGATTCCCGGCGGAATGCTCTCAAATCTCGTAGCACAGCTTACCGCTCAGGGCAAGCTCGATAAGCTCGACGAAGTGCTCGCCGAAACACCGCGCGTGCGTGCCGACCTCGGTTATCCGCCGCTTGTCACGCCTATGAGTCAAATGGTCGGCGTTCAGGCTACGTCAAACGTGCTTCAGGGCAAATATAAAAACATATCAAAGGAAATAAAAGCATATATCAGGGGCGAATACGGCATTGCGCCCGGAAAAATAAGCGACGAACTGAAAAAACTCGTACTCGGCAACGAAAAGCCGCTTACTCGCCGCTTTGCCGAAACGCTTGAACCCGCAGTACCCGCAGCGCGCGAAAAGCTCAGGGGCATCGCAAAAGACGACGAGGATGTACTTTCGTATATCGCATTCCCCGCTCTTGCGGAGAGTTTTTTCGGAAAACGCGCGGAAAAAGAAAAAAACACCTTCACCTACTCCGTGAAGCTTATAAAGGAGGACAACTAAATGCTCATTCAGCCACTCGGTGTCTTTGAAAGAGTTTTTTCCGACGAAATGACGACGGGCCGCAGTCTTTTGATTTCGCTTGTCGGGTTTATTATAGTTTTCGCAGTGCTCGGCGTTATCGCGCTGTTCGTTAAAGGCATGGGCGCATTTTTTGATGCGCACAACAAAAAAGCAGACGCGGACACGAACGAAAAAGCCGATTCGGCTGCAGCCGCACCGTCAGCACCCGTTCCCTCAGCACCCGTAACATCCGCCGCATACACGGGTCCGAAGCTTGACGGTGTGACCGAAGCCGAAGCCGCTGTTATTATGGCTTTGGTAAGTCACGAAAGCGGCATTCCGCTCAACAGACTCAGGTTCAATTCGATAAAATTCAAGGAGGAAATAACGAAATGAAATACGAGGTAACTCTCAACAATAAAATCTATGAGGTCGATGTGACCGAAACCGAAGCCGTTATAACAAATGTTGCTGCGGCTGCACCCGCAGCGGCACCCGTTTCGGCTGCCGCTGCTCCGACAGCTGCCCCGGCTCCCGCTCCCGTTCCCGCACAGGCGGCTGCCGACGGCGAACAGGTAAAAAGTCCCATGCCCGGCAACATCCTTTCCGTCAACGTCACTCCCGGCACAGCCGTAAAAGCAGGCGACGTAATGTTTATACTCGAAGCGATGAAAATGGAAAACGAGATCGTCGCCCCCGCAGACGGCACAGTTAAACAGGTGCTCGTAACAAAAGGCGCGGTGGTAAATACCGACGACGTTCTCGCCGTTTTGTAACTAAGGAGGCGCAACCGTTATGGATTTGATCGTTCAGGTTCTTCAAGGTCTGTGGCAAGACTCGGGGCTTTATGCCCTCACTTGGCAAAACGGAGTTATGATACTCGTCGCGTTTGTCTTTCTTTTCCTTGCCATAAAGAAAAAGTTCGAGCCTCTCCTGCTTGTACCGATTGCTTTCGGTATACTTCTTGCAAATCTCCCCGGCGCGGATATTATGAAAGACACGACCGGCGGTCTTCTCGGCTCGTACGGCCAGAGTGCAGTAGAGGGCGCGATGTGGTTTGAATCGGGCATTCTGCGTATTCTTTACGTCGGAGTCAAGTCGAGTATTTTCCCGTGCCTTATATTTATGGGCGTAGGCGCAATGACGGATTTCGGACCTATGCTTTCGAACCCCGTTTCGCTTATTCTCGGTGCGGCGGCACAGCTCGGCATCTATGTAGCCTTCATCGTTGCGCTTGCAATGGGCAAGATATCACCCGACATGGCTTTCACTCCTCAGCAGGCGGCGGCAATAGGCATCATCGGCGGCGCGGACGGTCCCACGGCTATTTTCCTTGCGTCAAAGCTCGCGCCCGAGCTTCTCGCGCCTATCGCGCTTGCGGCTTATTCCTATATGGCTCTTATTCCGATAATTCAGCCGCCCATAATGAAGCTTCTCACCACACAAAAAGAAAGAGAAGTCAAAATGACCCAGCTTCGCAAAGTATCGAAAACAGAAAAGATAATCTTCCCCATAGCCGTGCTTGTATTTATTGCGCTGCTGCTCCCCTCCGTCGTACCGCTTCTCGGTATGTTTATGCTCGGCAATCTGTTCAAGGAGTGCGGAGTCACCGACCGCCTTTCGGAAACGGCGCAAAACGCGCTCATGAACATTGTAACGATAATGCTCGGTGTTTGTGTAGGCGCGACGGCAAACGGCTCGGACTTTTTGCAGCTTAAGACTATCGGCATTGTGGCTCTGGGACTTATAGCTTTTGCGTTTTCCACGGCGGGCGGTGTGCTTATCGGCAAGCTGCTCTACGTAATAACGGGCGGCAAGATAAATCCCCTTATCGGCGCGGCAGGCGTTTCGGCGGTTCCGATGGCTGCACGTGTGGCACAGGTCGAAGGAAGAAAGTACAACCCAACAAACTTCCTTCTTATGCACGCAATGGGACCGAACGTCGCAGGCGTTATCGGCTCGGCGGTCGCCGCAGGATTCCTGCTTGTCATGTTCCGATAATTAACGGCAAAAACACACCGAACACAGGCTTTTTATCTGTATACGGTGTGTTATTTTTACGTTTTCAAAAAATCAGTGTCGAACCCGCTGCGAAGCGGCTTAATACTGCCGCAAATATCCCTTGCATGCGGCTCAATCTCTCTCCTGTGTCCCGCTGCAAAAATCTCTTTGTTGTGCAGCCGCATTTGTGCAGTAAAGTTTGTTTTTTTCTTGACATTTCAAAAAAATAATGCTAAAGTATGAGAAGTAAATGCAGTGACCGAAAACAGGTAGGTTCGCGGCAGTGTCTTAAGAGAGGTGCCGAACGGTGCAAGGCATCGTCATCTGCGCGATCCGAGTTCATTTCGAGAGCAGTCCGCTGAAAATTACAGTAGGCGCGATCGGGTTCGCCCGTTACAGCGAAAAGGGTATTTTAATGTACTCTGTGAGGGTTTTATTGTGAGATAAAGCCGAATATGAGGTGGTATCACGGTTCATCCGTCCTCTGCAAAACTGCGGAGGACTTTTTTTTTGTTTTCCGCCAACGACAAATCGGGAGGAATGTAAAATGTGGCAGGAAGCCATTGAAACAATGCCCAGAGAACAGCTCAAAGCTATGCAAAGCGAACGGCTTGTAAAACAAGTCAAACGAATGTATGAAAGGGTTCCGCTTTTTCATGAAAGAATGGACGAAAAAGGACTCAAACCCGAAGACATTCACGGAACAGAAGACCTGCCGAAGCTCCCCTTTTCTTACAAAAAGGATCTTCGTGACTATTATCCTTACGGACTGTTTGCCGAGCCGATGAAAAACATTGTCCGCGTCCACGCGTCAAGCGGCACGACAGGCAAAAAGATAGTTGTCGGCTACACGAAAAAAGACCTTAAAGACTGGGGTGACTGCGTTGCGAGAATGCTCACGGCAATAGGCGCAGACGAAAATGATTTTGTTCAGGTATCATACGGATACGGTCTGTTCACGGGCGGCTTGGGCGCGCACAACGGCGCGGAAACCATAGGCGCAACCGTCATTCCGACATCAGCGGGCAACACGGCAAATCAGCTGCAGACCATGGTTGATTTCGGGTCGACCGTTCTTTGCTGCACGCCGAGTTATGCCATGTATCTCGGCGAAGCTGCCGAAGAAGCAGGCGTTACCGACAAATTAAAGCTGAAAGCGGGTATTTTCGGTGCTGAACCGTGGAGCGAGGACATGCGCCGTCAAATTGAAGAGAAACTTCACATTAAAGCGTACGATATTTACGGTCTTTCGGAAATAATGGGGCCCGGAGTCGCGGGCGAATGCGAATATCAGTGCGGCATGCACGTTTGGGAGGATATGTTCATCCCCGAGATAATCGATCCCGACACGCTCGAAGTTCTTCCGGAGGGCGCGACAGGTGAACTCGTTTTCACGACACTGACGAAAGAGGGGTTCCCTCTTATCCGCTACCGCACGCGGGACATATGCTCTCTTAACTATGAAAAGTGCAAATGCGGCAGAACACATGTCAGAATGAACAAGCCGCAGGGCAGAAGCGACGATATGCTTATAATCAGAGGTGTCAATGTCTTCCCGTCGCAGATAGAAGAAGTCCTTCTTAAGACAAGCGGCGGCAATCTTACGCCGAACTATCAGATAATAGTCGACAGGGTCAACAACACGGACACCTTCGACATAAATGTTGAAATGAGCGAAGCACTGTTTGCAGACGATGTTAAATCAATCGAAAAAATCGAACGTAACATCACGGGGATGCTTCGCGATACGCTCGGGATCGGCGCAAAGGTTCACCTTGTCAACCCCAAGAGCATTCAGCGCAGCGAGGGCAAGGCAAAGCGCGTAATTGATAAGAGAAAGGTTTGATGAGCAATGATTAAACAGTTATCGGTTTTTGTGGAAAACAAATTCGGTCGTTTGGCTGCCGTTACGGACGTGCTTAAAGAAAACGGCATTGACATTGATGCTCTTTCGCTTGCGGATACATCCGACTTCGGCATCCTCCGTCTTGTCGTTGACAAACCCGAAAGCGCGGCGGCGGCACTTACCGAGCACGGTGTAACCGTCAAGTGCACGGATGTAATCGCCGCGGCGATGAACGACAAGCCGGGCGGACTCGCGTCGATACTGACAGTCCTTACCGATGCCGAGGTCAATATAGAATATATGTATGCCTTTATGGGAAAAGCCGACGGCAAGGCATGGACTGTCATGCGCGTCGACGACAATGCCAAAGCCGAAAATGTCCTGCACGAGAACGGGATAATGACCCTCGACAGCACCGCACACTTCAGCGATCGGAAATAATAAGCTTTTTCAACGGCAAACCCCGCATTCGGTGTAATTTAGTACCGAATGCGGGGTTTTTGTGCTTTTATTTATCTTATACTGTTCAACAAGTCTTTTCCGTTTTCAAGCGCTACCGCAATGCGAAGAATTTTTCTTGCGTCTGAAACAGAAATTGTTTCACCGCCGGTATTAAAAAATGAAGCGGAATAACTGTCGAGCAACTAAAACTGTTGTATTTTTTTACATAAAAAGCGACACTGATATAAAAGCAAAAATCCGAACGCTTCGCCCGAGGGAAAAGAATTCGGATTTTTCCGTATTTGGTGCCGGTGACCGGGCTTGAACCGGTACGATATTGCTATCACGGGATTTTAAGTCCCGGGCGTCTGCCAATTCCGCCACACCGGCGCATCAACGGATAAAGTATACACTTTGTCCGCCGAATTGTCAATAAAAATTTTATATTTTGCAGCACATTACATCAAAGAAAACCGCGCTGTTTTGCGGATTTCGGAATGCATCCCGTCTGTCGGCACAGTCACACCGTCACTGTGGCAAAAAGCCGCATCACAGCTTCGCCGCCTTCAAAACATCTTTACTTTCGCACGGCAAAGTCCTATCGCCGTTGCCGTACTTTTTATACAAATCGGAGCTTCGCGTCCCGCGCATTCCTCAGAAAAATTTTTCGGCTAACCGCTGACGTTATGTCATTTTACGCTGAACAGAATTTCACCGTACGACGGATACGGCCAACGTGCGGCGTCGGTCTTTGTTTCGGTTTCGTCGATGAGTATTCTGAGTTCAGTCATACAAGGGATAAGCTTGTCCTTACAGAAAAGTGCCGTTGCCGTGCTGTCGGCACAGTCGCTTTCGGCTGCAATAAGATTTTCAAGTTCCGTCTTTTTCGCGTATACAGCACCCGCAAGCTCGGACAGCTCACGTACCACGGTTTCTTCGTAGCGGCAGTCCGCAGACGGCAAAAGCGCCTTCTTTGCGAGAGCCTCATCCGCAAGTTCACCTGAAAAAGCAGAAACGGCGGGGAGAATATCTTTATTTACCATATCGAGCACGGTGAGCGTTTCGATACCGATTATCTTGCAATAGTTCTCCGTCAGTATCTCATATCTTGCATTAAGCTCGGCTTCGGAATAAACGCGGTGACGCGTAAACAGCTCCACGTTCTTTTTATCCAAAAGCTTCGGCAGGCAGTCCGGAGTGGTGCGAAGATTTGCAAGTCCCCTCTTTTCGGCTTCAAAAAGCCACGATTCGTCATAGCCGTTTCCGTTGAATATTATACGCTTATGCTCGGAAATAACACGCTTGATAAGTGCATGCAAAGCCGACTCGAAATCGTCGGCAGCTTCAAGCTCGTCGGCAAACAGACGAAGCTCCTCGGCAACGCTTGTGTTAAGCACGACATTTGCTTCGGACACGGAATCGGACGAGCCGAGCATTCTGAATTCAAACTTGTTCCCTGTGAACGCAAAGGGTGACGTACGGTTTCTGTCGGTTGTATCTTTCGGAAATTTCGGCAAGGTGTGAACACCTACACGCATAAGCTCTTTTTCTTTTCCGCCGTACGGGGTATCGGTTTCGATAGCGTGCAGGATATCGGTAAGCTCCGTGCCGAGAAAAATCGAAACGATCGCGGGCGGTGCCTCCTGTGCTCCGAGGCGGTGATCGTTGCCCGCCGATGCAACGCTTGCACGCAAAATATCGCGGTACTCGTCAACGGCTTTGATGACTGCACAAAGGAACAGCAAAAACTGCGCATTTTCCGCAGGTGTTTCGCCGGGATTAAACAAATTAACGCCCGTATCGGTTGCAAGTGCCCAGTTGTTGTGTTTACCGCTTCCGTTGACACCAGCGAAAGGCTTTTCATGAAGCAAACACACCATATCGTGCTTGCGTGCTATCTTCTGCATCAGCTCCATCGTAAGCTGATTGTGATCCGCGGCGATATTTGCCGTTTCGAACACGGGAGCTAACTCGTGCTGTGCGGGCGCGACCTCGTTATGCTCTGTTTTTGCGGGTATGCCGAGCCGCCATAATGCCTCGTCAAGCTCGGTCATAAATGCCTGCACGCGAGGCTTTATCGCGCCGAAATAGTGGTCGCTGAGTTCCTGTCCCTTGGGAGCGCGCGCACCTATCAGCGTGCGTCCCGCATAAACAAGGTCCTTTCTGGCATCAAAAGCTTCCTTGTCGACCAGGAAATATTCCTGCTCTGCGCCTACGGTAACATTCACGCGCGACACATCATCATTGCCGAACAGCCGCAGAACACGCAGTGCCTGACGGTTAAGCGTTTCCATTGAACGAAGAAGCGGTGTTTTTTTGTCAAGAGCGTGTCCGCCGTACGAACAAAACGCAGTGGGAATGCACAGAACTCCGTCCTTAATAAAAGCATAAGACGTTGCATCCCACGCAGTGTAGCCGCGAGCCTCGAATGTGGCACGGAGTCCGCCGGACGGAAACGAAGACGCATCGGATTCACCCTGAATAAGCTCTTTTCCGGAGAACTCCATTATCACCCTGCCGTCGCCGTCGGGAGTAATAAAGCTGTCGTGCTTTTCCGCCGTAATGCCCGTCATGGGCTGAAACCAGTGCGTGAAATGGGTCGCGCCTTTTTCTATCGCCCAATCCTTCATTGCGTTGGCAACGATATTCGCGACACCTATTTCAAGATGCTTGCCCTGCTTTATGGTTTTTTGAAGCTGTTTATATGTATCGTGCGGCAAACGCTCCCGCATAACACCGTCGCCGAATACATCGCAGCCGAAACAGTCACTGACCTTACTCATACCAAACCCCTCATCATTCCGAAAGTAAGAAACAACAAACGGGGCAACGACGTCGGTCGCGCCCCATTGCAATCTATTTTTATTTTATATTTGTGTGCCGAAAAAGTCAAGCTTTATTTTCTGTCGCCGCGCAAACGCCGCTTTTATTCGCTTTTTACACTTTCAGCACACTCATGCACAATCGGCAGACTTCGGTATTATTTGTCGTCACTCGGAACGATAAGTCCGTAACCGCCGTCGTCTCTGCGATAAACGACCGACACCTTGTCATCGGCACTGTTAAGGAACACATAAAACAGGTGTCCGAGCATGTTCATCTGTAATATTGCCTCGTCCACGGACTGCGGCTTTACGGGAATCTCCTTTGTCCTGACAAGCTCGAATTCCTTTTCTTCCTCCACATCGCCGGCGATAAAATCGTCAAACGCACCCTCTCTCAAGCGTTTTTCAACCTTGGTCTTGTTCTTTCTCATCTGACGGATAAGCAGGTCGACACACTCGTCAAGAGCGTCGTTTATATTTTCCGCTCTTGCCTGTGCTCGGAAAATCATTCCGTCGTTAAAGACCGTGATTTCGACCGTTTGGGAGTTTTTTTCAACGGTTGCAGTTACTTTTGCCGAAGCACCGTCGCCGAAGAAGCGATCGATTTTTGAGAGTTTTTTCTCGGCTCTTTCCTTGAAATTTTCTCTCGGCGTGCATTTTCTGCCTACTACTGTGATGTTCATAACTACATCCCTTTCCATATATAATAACAAAGGAGGACCGTGACAAAGCCGTTTTCGCTTCTGCACCGCCCTTCCTTTTGTTTTCAATTGTATTGTATCATATTGCACGGCGGTTGTAAAGAGGAATTTGTTGATTTTTCATACATTCTTTTGCAAGTTCACATAATTTTTATTCAATATGCCTTGCGCTGTTATTATTATGATACCCTTATTATCTAAAATGAGACTAAAAAAACAAAAAAATCGGCATACCTATGCGGCATACCGAAAATTTTTACTTACCTCTGCGCGAACCGCGCTGTTCTCCGCCTGCACGTTTAAGCGCAGATATCTTCTCATCGCTTTCCGCCTTGAATTTTGCCATCATATCCTCAAAGGACATACCCGCCGACGAATTTTGAGGCTGTCTTGTTTGTTTGTCGGGAGCGGGTCTGCCGGAATTACGCTGATTTCCGTTTTGAAATTTTTTTCGCTTCTGTTCCCCGTCGGGGGGCGCAGGCAATGCCTGTTTTATCGAGAGGCTTATCTTATTCGCCTCGTTTATGCCGATGACCTTTACCTTGACATCCTGCCCTTCGGTAAGATGATCCTTGATGTCACGGACAAAAACGGGCGCAACTTCCGAAATATGTACCATTCCCGTTTCGCCGTTTGAGAGTTTAACAAAAGCTCCGAATGCGGTCATTCCCGTGACCTTGCCCTCGTAAATTTCGCCGACCTTTGATTGCATAAAGACAAAAGTCCTCCTGGTTTTTATTTATATAATTCAGTCAGTTACCCGGGGTAACATCATAATATATCTTTTCGTCAGGGTAAACGTAACCTCTTTCACGTGCAAGATGCTCGTACAGTTTTGCCTCATCGGTTTCGTTCATAAGAGAATTTATTTCCTCATTATCGGCGGACAATGCCTCGTATTCTTCATTCAGTGTCTTGAGTGAATCTTTTTTTTGGTTTATATCGGCTCTGAGAAAACCGTACATGCTGCCCGCAAAAAGAAGAACGGCAGCAACGGTAACGATCATTATTTTACTGTGACTGCGTCCGAATACGCTTTTCATAACAATCATTCTCTCCACACAAATCTTTTTTAATATTATATATCATGTTCCTGTTTATATGCAAGAGTTTTGTTTGATTTTTTGTGCGTTTTTTGATTTTTTTTGCGTGTTCTGCGGAGTGACGCTTTTTCCCTGCGCCTGTCAAAACGAAAAACAACAGCTTTGCGTACGGCACGCAGCACGTTTCTCGATTTTTCCGCCGCAGCAAAAAAAACTCTCAGCACATATTTTTCGGGCAAAAGCAGAAACACCAAGAAACCCGCCCCCTCACCGAGAGCAATAAAAGCGCGAAAAAAACCGTTATTCGCATCGAGAAGAAAAACAAACGTCGCGGCGCAGGCAAACACAAAAAACAGGATGTCGCCCGCCGTCCTCAGAGCACCGTCCCTGCGGCGCACGCCGAAAACAGCGGCAAAAAAGCAGTGCGCCGCGCCGAGCAGAAAACCGACTCCGCAGGATTTGATGAATATGCGGAAATTTTCCGCTGCGTCATATCTTACCATCCGTATCCCTCATCCGAACATTTTTGCAAAAAGTCCTTTGCCCTTAACGGGCGGAGCGGAATACGCAAGGGAATTTATTATTCCTTCCGCGCAAAGCTCTCCCGACTCAAGCGATAATTTTGTTACCTGCAAATTTTCGCCGCGCACCGTTATGCACCCGCTTGCGGTTTGTATACTGAGCGTTTCTTCGTCAAAACCGCCGACGTCGGTTACACCCGTCATCGAGAGCCTTTTCCTGTCCTCTATGATCAGGTTGTGTCCGCCGGCTGTATTATCTGTCATGCAGCATCACCTTTTTTTCTTTTTTACTATAATTGTATTTTGCCTTTTGTCGCATAATAACTAAAATATGCCGCAAAATTTCGGTGAAATAAACAGTGTCAAATTTTATTATTTGTGGTACAATAAATCAAAAACACTGTTAAGGAGAAAAAACAACATGATAAGAATCGAAATGGATAACGGTGCCGTTATTGACATTGAACTTTATCCCGACAAAGCACCCGAAACGGTTGCCAATTTTGAAAATCTCGTAAAAAGCGGCTTTTATGACGGTCTTACTTTTCACCGTATAATCAAAGGCTTTATGATACAGGGCGGCGACCCCGAAGGAACGGGCATGGGCGGCTCGGACAAAAACATCAAGGGAGAATTTGCCGCCAACGGCTTTAAGACAAACGACATAAAGCACACACGCGGCGTTATTTCAATGGCACGCGCAATGAATCCCGATTCCGCAAGCTCGCAGTTTTTTATCATGCACGAGGATGCTCCGCACCTTGACGGCAGTTACGCGGCTTTCGGCAAGGTCGTCTCGGGCATCGAAGCCGTAGACGAAATAGCAGGCGTTCCGACGACATACGGCGACCGTCCCGTTACACCCGTAGTAATGAAAAAAGTAACAGTCATCTGATTTTTCGTCATCGAGTAGGAGGCTACCCATTAGTTGAGTAGCCGACCTCTCACACCACCGTGC
>CAVFAD010000052.1:0-12649 GCA_963620305.1 Bacteroidaceae bacterium
TAACAGAAAGAATAAGAGAACTAAGAGAAAGGTGAAACACAAAATGAGCATTGAAGATTTACTCGGTCAGATCGAAGATATTCTCGAAGAGGGTAAGCGTTCTTTTGTCGGCGACAAGGTAAGAGTTGATGCGGAAGCTATTCGCTCCATTATTGCCGACATTAAGATCAGTATGCCGGACGAGGTTATTCAGGCGCGTAAAATAGCTGCGGAACGCAAAGTCATTCTCGCCCAGGCGCAGGATGCGGCGGAGCGCAAGGTCAATCAGGCTGAAATTCAGGCACGTAAACTTGTCGAGGAGCATGAAATTACACGCAACGCGCAGGTGAATGCGGCTGAAATCGTTGCCGAGGCAAAGAAACAGGCAGCCGACATAGTTGAACGCGCAAAGGCAAATTCAAACGAGATCGTTGACAATGCGCAGAAGTGGGCAACCGAGCTTCGCAACGGCGCAACAAGCTTTGTCGACACGATAATGAGTGAGAGCGACGAGATCCTTTCTCAGAGCATCGATGATTTTACAAAGAGCCTTAATAAGGTCAGAATTGCCTCTCAGCAGCTTAAATCCGCAACCACAAAGCAGTCCTGATTTTGTTTTCGGTGCCGTAACGGAATCTTTTCCGATGCGGCACGGCGTTTGCATTGTGACATATAACCTCGCATATATATTGTGCGAGGTGTTTGTTTATGTTTGCAATTTTCAAGAGAAAAAAACTTGTTTTCTGTGCGATAGCCGTATTTTTTGCCGTCGGCATATTTGCGGCGGCAATTTCGCGCTGTGCACCGCAGCAGGACGCAGAAACGACGGATATCAATGATTTTTGCATTTCATTTTTGAAGGATAAGAATGTTAAGATGTCGAATAACCTGCCGCAAAGCATTGATACTGTACTTTTGCCGCGTGATTTTTCGGCGGTATTGTCGGAGTACAACGACCTGCAAAAGAGACAGGGGTTTGACCTTTCCGCGTTTGCGGGAAAAACGGTTTTGAAGTATACATACGGTGTCGATTCCGATGAAAGAAGCGATATTGTTGCCGTTGTGTTTGTCTACGGCAGGCAGATAATCGGCGGCGATATTCACTGCATCGGAACGGACGGATATATGACGGGATTTGACGGTGAGGCTGCGTGAGCGAAAAGATAAGACTTGATAAATTCGTTGCATCTCAGACCGGTATGTCGCGCGCAGATGCAAAAAAGGCAATACGCGGCGGCACTGTTGCGGTCAACGGGACTGCCGTAAAAAATGCCGACATGACGGTGGATACTGAAAATGACACTGTTTCGATGAACGGCAAAGTGATGAGCTTCAAAAAATTTGTTTACATAATGCTGAACAAACCCAAGGGGATAGTTTCGGCTTCACGCTCGGAGAACGACAAAACGGTTATTGACCTTGTGCCTGCGGAGCTTTTCAGAAAAGGAATGTTCCCGGCGGGAAGGCTCGACAAAGATTCCACCGGTTTTGTGCTTATTACAGATGACGGCGCGTTTGCGCATTCGGTTCTGTCTCCGTCGCACCATGTACCGAAAACGTACCTTGTCACCTCATCCTCCGAACTTACCGGGGAAAGCATGAATGTTTTTCGGAGCGGCGTACCGCTTTCGGACGGAATTACAAAACCCGCAGAGATAGAATCCGTCGGTTTTTCCTGCAGCGGACTGCCCGTTTATCGCGTAACCCTGACGGAGGGGCGGTACCATCAGATAAAAAGAATGTTTTCGTGTTTGGGCAGTGCGGTCGTCGGTTTGCACCGCATTTCCTTCGGCGGACTCAATCTTGACAGCTGCCTTTCGCCGGGCGAATGCAGGGAACTTTCGCCCGATGAGGTGAATTCGATCGCAAATATTTAACGTTTTTTGATGTTTCTTTGGTGAAAATACACAACGGCTTTATCTACAAAAAAGATGATTCGCTGTTGTGTATTTTTAATAGCAGTCTTGTGCGTCATATGACATATTTCAATAAAAATCGTATGAAAATTTGTATCTTTTTATAAAAGCACTTGCTTTTTCGCTTGAAAATGAGTATTATATATCTGTTGTCCTTTGTGTTTTTTGTATAAAGAGTAAAATTCCAACATCTGTTCAATGAAAGGAATGTAAATATCATGTCAAACAGGCTTTTCCAGGGAATAATCCACCAGATGAAAGATGCCGTCGGCAGAGTAGTCGGTGTTATAGATGAAAGCGGTACGATCGTTTCCTGCACCGAATTGAGCAAGATCGGTGATGTAATAAGTTCGGGAATTACAGAGGTTTTCTCGTCGAACGCTGCCGCAGCCGTGAGCGGGTATACATACCGTTCTTTCGGTTCTCTGATGCAGCCGGAGTATGCTGTGTTTGTTGAGGGTACCGATGCGCTTTCCGAAAAATATGCGTCGATTCTTGCCGTTTCGCTTGCAAACATAAAGCAGTATTACGACGAAAAGTATGACCGCGGCAATTTCATTAAGAATGTTATGCTTGACAACATTCTTCCCGGCGATATCTACCTCAAATCGCGTGAGCTTCATTTTAACAATGAGGCTGTGCGCGTCGTTTTTCTGCTTCGTCTCGGCGCAACATGCGAAGCTACGGTGTTTGAGATAATTCAATCGCTTTTTCCCGACAAAAGCAAGGATTTTGTCGTTAACATAAACGAAAACGACATTGCCGTAATAAAGGACATTTCCGCAGGAGCGGAGATAAAGGATCTTGAAAAGCTTGCGAGGTCGGTAATCGATTCACTCGATTCGGATATTGCGAGCCGTGCCGTTGTGGGCATAGGAACACAGGTAAAAGGCATCAAGGATCTTGCGCGTTCTTTTAAAGAGGCGCAGGTCGCTCTCGAGGTCGGCAAGGTGTTCGATACCGAAAAAGTTATTATAAGCTACGAGAATCTCGGCATCGCCCGTCTTATCTATCAGCTTCCGTCAACACTTTGCGAAATGTTTCTTCGCGAGGTGTTTAAGCGCGGTTCGATAGAAACGCTCGATCATGAAACACTCTTTACGATTCAGAAGTTTTTCGAAAACAACCTGAATGTTTCCGAGACTTCAAGAAAACTTTTCGTTCACAGAAACACGCTTGTTTACCGTTTGGAAAAAATAAGAAAACTCACGGGATTGGATCTCAGGGAATTTGACGATGCGATAGTGTTTAAGGTGGCTCTTATGGTTAAGAAATACCTCGACTCGTCGCCGATCAAATATTAAACTTTGTTTAAGCACAGCAATGTACACTGAGCATACGGGATAATCAAAAAAAGAAGGGGCGAACCGATCGCCGATATCAGTGCCGCTTTTTTGCGGCATAAAGGTAAAAGGTTAGGTTGTAATGATTGATTTTTATAATGTTTCAAAGGTCTACGGCAACGGGACCAAGGCTCTGAACGATGTGTCGCTTCACGTCGACAGGGGCGAGTTTGTGTTTGTTGTCGGCGCATCGGGCGCGGGCAAGAGCACATTTCTGAAAACAATAATGCGCGAGGAGGTTCCATCGTCCGGTTCCGTGGTCATCGACGGGATAAGCCTTAACGATATGAAGGCGCGGCAGGTTCCGTTTTACCGAAGAAAGCTCGGCATTGTTTTTCAGGATTTCAGAATCATTCCCACAAAAAATGTTTATGAGAATGTTGCGTTTGCCATGCATGTTATAGGCGCAACGCAAAAGGATATTACGCGCAGAGTGGCATATGCTTTGAGCCTCGTCGGACTTACCGCGAAAGCAAAATGCATGCCGTGCGAGCTTTCCGGCGGCGAACAGCAGCGTGTTGCGCTTGCGCGCGCGCTTGTTAACCGCGCCGATATAATTATCGCGGATGAGCCTACGGGAAACATTGACCCCGAAATGTCCAAGGAAATTGTCGATCTTCTTAATCAAATCAACATGAACGACAAGACTACGATTATTATGGTTACGCATGCCGTCGACCTTATAAAGCAGTACGATAAGCGCATAATAAAGATCAGCAACGGCAGTATTGTTTCCGATTCCGATCATCCCGAGATTGAGGAATCGCACACGGAGGAGTCTTCGGATTCGCCTGCAGCCGCTTTCAGCGGTTTTTACCATGCGCCCAATGAGGATGTCGAAATCGAAAATTTCATATCGTCATACGGCATAGAAATTACCGAAGAACTCAAGATGGATGACACGCTTTCCGCGACGGAAGCGGTGTCCGACAGCGGAGACGGCACTGCCTCCGACAGTGAATAAAACCGAGCGGAGAGGCAGTAAAGTATGAAAAAAACAATGAACTTGAGATACCTTACTCATGAGGGTATCAAAAATATAGGTATAAACAGGCTGATGTCTCTTGCGTCGGTCGCGGTTTTGATGTCGTGTCTGGTTATGATAGGCAGTGCGTTTATGCTTTTTTTGAATGTTGATGCTCTTTTACAGAACATTCAGGCGCAGAATGTCATAATGGTTTTTGCGGAGCTTAACGCAGACGATGCAGCCGTGGAACAGCTTAGGACTGATATCGGCAAAGTCGATAACATCGCGTCCGTTGAATTTGTTTCCAAGGCGGATGCATATAAGCAGGTCGTAAGCTCACTCGGCGACAACGCGTCGATTCTCAACGGAGTGGACGATTCTTTTCTGCCCGACGGCTTCAAGGTGACGGTTTCCGACATGGAATTTTTCACAAAAACCGTGAACGACCTCAGAAGTCTGCCGAACGTGTACAGCATTCAGCAGAACAGCGACCTTGCATCGCGTCTTGAAAAAATAAGAACAGCCGTTTCGTATATCAGCATCGGCATAGTCGTTTTGCTGCTTGTCGTTGCCATATTTATCATAGCCAATACGATTAAAATAACAATGTTCTCGAGAAAGCTTGAGATAAGTATCATGAAAGCGGTCGGTGCGACGAATTCTTTTATCCGGTGGCCGTTTCTCGTCGAGGGTGTTACACTCGGCTTGATTGCCGCAGTTCTTGCGTGGGGGATTCTTTACGGACTGTACACACTGACAGGTGAAGCACTGCTTACGATATTCGGTGTTCTCGGCGGTTCGCTTGTGAGTTTCTGGAATTATGCGGCTTATATTGCGATTGCTTTTGTTGTACTCAGCGTGCTTGCAGGCGGGTTCGGCAGTATCATATCTATAGGTAAATACCTTAAGGAGCAGGGAAGTGTGGTGCTTGATGATGATGTTTGACCGTAGCAGACGCAAGGTGACGGCTGTTGTCCTTGCGTCGGTTCTTGCGCTGTTCTGCGTTTCTCCTGCGGCTTATGCCGTAGACTTGTCGGAGTCCGATCAAAACAAAATAGATTCCTACAAGGAGCAGCAGTCGGCTCTGAACGAAAAAATCAAAGAGGCGCAGTCCAAGCTTGCTGCGTTGAAGTCCGATATCGACAGCCAGCAGGAATACGTCACCGAACTTAACGAACAGATTTTTAACTATCAGGACAAAATAGATGTCCTTGACGAAAAAATCACCGCGCTCGAAAAGGAAGAAGCCCAATATCAGACCGCGATAGACAAGCTCGATTCCGAGATTGAGGATGTCGAGGATGAAATCAACCACAATGAACTGCAGCAGATAGACCTGCAGCAGGAAATTGAGGATATCAATGTCGAGCTTCAGGAAAGACTGTGCAGCATTTATGTCAACGGTGCGGCAACGGATGTTGAGCTTTTGCTGAATGCGGACAGCTTTTCGTCGTATCTCGTTATGCTTGAGCTGTCATCGAGCATGGCAAAGCATGACAACGAGCTTATCGAAGGACTTAAGAGCAGCATCGAGGAAATCGATAAGCTTACCGCTGCACATAAGCAGATGATTGCCGAGCTTGAAGAAAAAAAGAGCGAACAGCAAAAACAAATAGATCTTCTCGAAGTTAAAAAGTCCGAGATAGTCGAGTCGAGAGATGAGCTGAAGTCTGCACAGAGTGAAGTTATTGCTTTGCAGACAGAGGCGCGTACACTTTTGAATCAGCTTGATTCGCAGAGCGATACGTATAAATCAATCGTCTCGAAATACGAGAGCGAGGTCGATGCGTTCGACAAAAAAATAGATGCCATAATAGCAGCGGCATCAAAACCTGCCGAAACGGGTTCCTCCGCATCGTTTACGCCTAAGGACGGATTTATTTGGCCGCTTCAGTATTCCGATGCTTACATATCTTCCGGTTACGGCTACAGGGGCGACCCGGGCACGGGCGTGTATAAGCTTCACGGCGGTACGGACACATGCTGCCGCAGCGGAACGGCAGGCAAAGCGGTTTCGGCAGCAGCCGACGGTACGGTTATTATTTCTACGTGGCACTCCTCATACGGTTATTATGTCGGCATTGATCACGGCAACGGTTTCGTTACTATCTATGCTCACAATTCTTCTCTTGCCGTTTCCGTCGGACAGACGGTAAAGCAGGGACAGACGATTGCTTACGCGGGTGAAACCGGATATGCCTTCGGTGCGCACTGCCATTTTGAAATCCGTGTAAACGGAACAAAGGTCGATGCTACTCAGTATGTCCAACCCGGACAGTAATTTCGGGGTGATTATATTTGTCAAAAAAAGTACCGTTGGGATTGACCGCGGCGATCGTATTTCTGACCGTTGCAGTCACTGTTGCCGTGACTGTCACGGTTTACATGAACACTTACAATAAGCTGATTCAGGATTTGCCTCAGCGCGCGCAGCTGTATTCAAAGCTTTCGGATATGGACGAACTGGTTCGGGCAAATTATTACGGCACGGTCGACTCCGATAAACTTGATTCAAGCATAGCCGAAGGATATATCGCCGGACTTAACGACCGTTACAGCTTTTATTTGTCGGCAGAGGAATATGCCGATTATTATTCCGAACTCGTCGGCAACATTTCCGGCACGGGAATTGAAGCGCATTTTGACAGCGACAGCGGAATGCTTCTTGTTACGTCGGTTGCGAGTGAATCTCCCGCAGCGAAAGCGGGAATTGCGGCAGGCGATTATATTTCAAAGGTCGATGCCGATTCCGTAACGGAAGAAAATTCCGCAAGTCTTATCGGACTTCTCAACGGTGAAAAGCTGACGGGAATAGGTCTTGAACTTTATAAAGCAGCGGAAGACAAGACTCCCGATAAGACAAAACCGTATGCCGTGAACGTGGCGAAAGGCTTCAGAAAAAATTCCGTAACTTATACTTCGATAGGTACAATAGGTTATATAAAAATTTCGGATTTTTACGACAATTCCGCCGAAAAATTCAGCGAAGCCGTAAACGAGCTGAACGGCAGCGGTGTTACGGGTCTGATAATAGACGTTCGCGACAACACAAGCGGCAATCTTGAATATGCAGCAGATGTTACGGATCTGATCGTTCCTCTTGCATCCGAAGGTACCGGTGCCATAGCAACCGTAAAAAATGCCGACGGCGATGTAATCGAACACTTTACATCCGATGCGGCAAGTATAAACTTACCTATAGCCGTGCTTGTGAACGAAAGCACGGACGGCGCGGCTGAACTGCTCGCCTGCGATCTTCGCGATTTCGGAAAGGCAAGAATTATCGGAACAAAAACGGCGGGGCACGGAACAATGCAGTCGGTATTCAGGCTGGATGACGGCGGGGCGGTTGTGCTTACGGTCGGAATTATTTATCCGTATATAAGCGACAGCTTTAACGGTAAGGGTATTCAACCCGACGAGGAAGTTAAAACAGACGTTATTTCTGTTCCGTCGTCGGTAGACACGGACAAAGATTTTCAGCTTGCCGCAGCTGTTTCGTATCTTTCAAAATAAAAAAATCTCCCGAATCGGGGTCTTCTTCGGACCTGCCGTTCGGGAGTTTTTGCGTTTATTCGTCTACCGTAATATACTCTTTTATGTTTAAGAATGTGTCTTCGCCGATTCCGTTTACGTTCATTATTTTTTCAACGGAATCAAAATTACCGTTTTTCTCACGGTATTCTATTATGTTCTGTGCCTTCGCTTCGCCTATACCCGGAAGATATGTCAGCTCAGCCGCATTTGCGGTGTTGATATTGACTGTTATCTTCTTTGTGCTGTTTTCTTCATAGAGCGGCACGGTTTCTATCGTCATCAACCGTATTTTATCCGACGAGTGCAATTTTATGTAGTTTTGTCCGACAAGCATAAGAGTAAGAATCAGCGCGACAGGCACCGTCACTTTAAGAAGATTTTTGAAAAATTCGCCTGCTTTTTCTTTGAAATTCTTATGCGTGATTTCGGTTGTGTCCTCATCGGAGTGCTCCGACACCGAAGGTTCGCCTTCGGAGAGCTTTTCCTGTGCGGATTTTTTGACGGAGCGCGATTTTCCGTTATTGTGCGCAGAGGCCGTTCTTGTATTTTTTATTATTTCTTCGAGCTGTTTTTCCGTGCAATACGTTTCTTTGACGGCATTGCCGTTCCCGTCGCATTCGGTGTAGCGTATTACCGTGTTTTCGCTGCCGTCGGTCAGGGTTTCTCTTTTGATTCTTGTTTTTCCGTCTTTGCAGCGTTCGTCTATTAACGCAAGAATGCGTTCAAGTTCATCGGACGGCGCGGTTGTTTTGTTCCCGCTGTCTGTTTTGCTGACATCGGCACTCATTTGTTTTTTCTCTTTCTTCCGAAAAGTTTTATCAGGACTGTCGGCGCAAGTACTGCGGCGGCTGCGGCTGCGCATTTTGCGCCAAATTCAATTTTAACACTTGTTCTGTCGCGAAGTGCTTTGGCTGCGCCGTGCAGGGAAAGGCATTCGGAACCGACCAGATCGCGGTATCTCAGCATGTATGTTTTTATATTCCTGATATCGTGTTCGTTCAGCTCGACAATTCTTACACCCTGCATCAGACCGTCGCCGTAAGCGTGGAATGATGCCGTTTTTGTCATTCCCAAAATTATACCCTGCGTCATTCCCACAAAATCGTTCATATGGTCATGACCGAAAAATGCGGCAAAAACATCTCCCGTTTTAAGCCATGACGCAAATTCACCGCCGTTGTGGTCGGGCACGCACGGTGCTTCGCCCATATAACCCGTAACACCGGTTCTGCGGTTAAGATTGTAAAATTTTCCTTTTCTGCCGTCGCTGCCGCACACTCCGTCAAAAAGCAGACTTGTTATGCCGCGTTCATTCAGCAGTCCGTAAATTTCGGGCACGGGAATATGCTGCAGCGCGATTGCGGGAATTGTTCTGCCGTATTTTTTTCTAAGCTCCGCTGCATCGTTTTCGTAAAGCTTCAGCTGCTCTGCACCGATAAAGGCATAGTACGAGTCATACGCTTCTTCGGCAGTGCTGCCGGAGTAAAACAGGCGCAAAACAACTGCGGGTTCGTCCTCTTTTTCCGTAAACAACGGAATCGTAAAATCGCCGAACCGGTTTATTTTATCTTTCGGCGGCAGTATGCACAGCGGAAGCTCACGGTAAATGTCGTACATTTCATCGCGATCGGTTAGCGTGCCTTCAAGGTCATGATTGCCGAGGATAAATGTAAACGGGACGCCGGCGTCCGCATACGGCTTTGTGATACGGAGCAGTGTGCGCTTTATGTCGCTGCGGGTTTCACCCGCGGCATTGTCGCCCATGAGAACCGCAAGATCGGGTTTCGCTTCACGCAGCGCGGCGTATTGCAGTGCAAGGTAGTCGCTGTACTTTTTTTCTTCCGTTACGTCATTGTCGACGGTTTTTTCATGCGGATCGCCCACAAGCATTATTTTGAAACTGCCGTTTGAAAAATTCAGCTTTCTCATGATTTTTCTCCGTTTAAAAGAATATTCGGCATATTTGCGTCAATAATACAGATATAGATTGCAGAGGTGATAAAAATGCTGGATAGAATTGCGTTGATTTTAACCGTTATAGGTGCGTTAAACTGGGGTTCGATAGGTCTTTTTAAGTTTGATATAGTCGGTTGGATATTCGGCGGACAGTCGGCTGTCATCAGTCGAATAATATTCACGGTAGTGGCTATCGCGGGAATATGGTGCATCTCGTTGCTGTTCCGAAACAACGAAGTGCTTTCAACTGAAACCGCATAACTTCTTCTCCGATGCCGTCAAACGGCACATCCGCACGGTTTTTATGTGAACTGTGCGGTTTTTTTTCAGTTCAGCGCGTTTATAAGCTCTTGTACTTTATCGGTTTTTTCCCATGTAAGCTCAAGATCCGTGCGGCCTATCTGACCGTATGCGGACAGATTTTTGTATATCGGACGGCGCAGGTCAAGCTTGTCAATGATTGCTGCGGGGCGAAGGTCAAAAACCTTTGTAACGGCAGAAGAAAGAGCCTCGTCGGAAAACTTTCCCGTTCCGAATGTATCAACAAGAACGGATACGGGTTTTGCAACGCCGATTGCATATGCAAGTTCAACCTGACATTTTTTTGCAAGACCTGCCGCAACGATATTTTTTGCAACATATCTTTCCGCATAGGCAGCCGAGCGGTCGACCCTCGTCGGGTCTTTGCCTGAAAATGCACCGCCGCCGTGACAGGCATATCCGCCGTATGTGTCAACGATTATCTTCCGTCCGGTAAGTCCGCTGTCGCCTGCGGGGCCGCCGATTACAAATCTGCCTGTCGGATTTATGAACATCTTTGTGTCTTTGTCGATAAGTTTTGACGGTACGGTGGGAAGAATGACGAGATTTATCATGTCTTCTCTGAGCTTTGCCTGATCCACGCTTTCGTTATGCTGTGTTGAAAGAACTATTGTATCAATTCTTACGGGTCGGTCGCCGTCATATTCGACGGTAACCTGCGTTTTTCCGTCGGGACGGAGATAATCAACCGTTTTTTCTTTTCTGACGGCTGCAAGTTTTCTTGCAAGCGCGTGGGCGAGTGAAATCGGCAGCGGCATAAGCTCGTCCGTTTCATCACATGCATAACCGAACATCATGCCCTGGTCGCCCGCGCCGGTGAGGTTATATGCATCTTCATCGCCGTTTTTAAGCTCAAGAGAGCGGCTGACCCCCATGTCAATGTCGGGTGACTGCTTGTCAAGCGTACAGAGTACGGCACATGTGTTGCCGTCAAAACCCGCATTCGGACTGTCAAAGCCTGTTTCGCATATAGCTTTTCTTATTACGGCAGGAATGTCAACGTTTGCTTTCGTTGAAATTTCACCCATTACCATACACATTCCCGTTGTGCATACCGTCTCGCATGCAACGCGGGAGCGGGGGTCTTCGGCGAGGAGCGCGTCGAGAACGCTGTCCGAAACGCGGTCGCAGACCTTATCGGGATGTCCTTCCGTTACGGATTCGGATGTAAAAAAGTGCTTTACCATTTTATTGTTTCCCTTCGAAAAAAATGCCGCCTTACAGAATAATCGGCTAAATAAAAGGCTCACGGAAACCGCGAGCCTGAATGACCTTATCTCTCGGTATTACCGTCGGACTTGGCACCTTGCAGAATGCAGGTTGCCGGGCTTCACAGGGCCGTTCCCTCAGCCGCTCTTTATAAGGGGGTATGAAATTTGTCAATATTATAAATCAAACAGAGTTTTTTGTCAAGTATTCATTTCGTCGGAAAAGGTTCCCGCGCTCTCGGCGCTCTCGGCTGTCAAGTCGCTTCGGAGAGGTGAGTTTTTTTGAGGATTTTCTCCAGCGGCAGAAATACGGCAGTCACCGCAATCATGTTTATCGCGCCCTTTATGAGGTTAAACGGTATAATTACGGGCAGAAGCATTTCTTTGACGGCTTGCACGGGAACACCGAGATACAGCGGAGTAAAAATCAGATTGAGCGGAATCATGAACGCAGCTGTTGCGACCGCCGATACGGCGAGTCCGGATATAAGGAATATTTTCGTTCTTTCTTTTTTCTTTCCCGCTGCGTAAAAAACGTACGTTATCACTATGAACAGGCTGCTCGCCAGCACGTGCATCACAAAACCCTCCCAGGAGCTTGCCGCGCTTACCGTGAGCGACTGTATAAGAGCTTCTGCGGTAAGCATAGCTATACCCGCCGGAATGCCGAACATAAGAGCGGCGATTATGACGGGAACATCGCCCATGTCGTATTCGAGGAATTTTGCGGACGGCAGGAGCGGGAACCGTACCGTCAGCATCAAAACGGTAGCCAGTGCCGTAAGCATTGCTTTTTGTACGAGTCTAAGTGTTTTTTTGTTGTCGGATACCATAGCGATTACCTCCGAAAAAATAAAAAATCCCGTGTAAAAAACACGGGGCGCAGTAAATAAAATCTGCAATTCTTCTTCCATCCGGACTGTACCGTCGGTACCGGAATTACACCGGTTCAGCTTGCGCTCGCGGACTTTGACCGCCGGTGGGGAATTTCACCCCGCCCCGAAGATATTTATCTTACGACATCTATATTATTACTTTACTGTTGATTTGTCAACAGAATTTTTGTATAATATCGTGGAGAGATTTGTTGACGGGTGAAATGACCGCTTAAACAACACGGGGAAAAGGACGGTTTTTATGGCAGGGCAGCAAAATTCCAAAATAAAGCTTTTATACATAAAGGATATTCTTGAAAAATATTCGGATGAAGCGCATGTGATGAATTCGTCCGAAATTCTTTCAAAACTTGAAATTTTGTACGGCATTCACTGTGAACGCAAATCGCTTTACAATGACATTGACCTTTTGGAATCGTACGGTGTCGACATAATAAGGACAAGGACACCGCGAAACGGCTTTTTTGTCGGTTCCCGTCCGTTTGAACTCGCCGAAGTGCGCTTACTGTGCGATGCTGTGCAGGCT
>CAVFAD010000053.1:0-12274 GCA_963620305.1 Bacteroidaceae bacterium
GCACGGTGGTGTGAGAGGTCGGCTACTCAACTAATGGGTAGCCTCCTACTCGATTATGCGGATATGTTTACAGTGTTCCGCCGGAAAAAGAGCTGTTTGTTTACTGTGCGGTCGTTTCCGATTCCGTATGCTGCTCCGATGCAAGCCGTTTGTTTTCGTCGTTAAGCTGCTTTATTATTGCGGGGCGGAGTTTTATGTAGGCATCGGAGAGATTCAGTGCCACGACGGTTCCCGAAATCGGCAGCTTGTTTTCGAGCCAGTGAACGGTCACCGCCTGAATACCGCCGATAATAAACGACAGATAGCACATGACATCATTCTGATATTCGGCGGGAACCATTTCTTTCAGCTCTGCCGAAAAATTGTCCTCAAGCCGAGTTACTATGCGGCTTTGAAGCTGCTGACCGTTTGACGAGGTGACGAAAAGACGGTAATATTCCTTGCTGCTTTCAAGGAACAGCAACGCGCGGGTGATCGCTTCCGTCGGGTCAAGAATGACATTGCGTGTGCCGAGCTTTTCAAGAAGTTCGTCGATGGCTTCGATCATATTTGTCTGAATAGCCGCATTCAGATCGTAAACATCCAAATAGTGTGCATAAAACGTTCCTCTTGAAATATTTGCCCTGTCAACAATATCCGTGACCGTAATTTTGTTGATATCCTTTTCATGCAGAAGTTCTGCAAAGGCGGTTTTTATGAGCATGCGCGAACGTGCGGCGTTTTTGTGTGACGACTTTTTGATCGCTGCCATTTCAACACTCCCAATCTGTTTTTATTACTGTATTTTTGCACACAAAGAGCATCGACAGCCGCAAAAACCGCCGATGCACTTTATTTTGCGACCGATAGCTATGATAACACATTTTTTGCCGTCGGTCAACCTTATGTTTTTGTAAAATTATTTATTGTTTACGTTTTTCTTGGAATATTTTGTCTTGTACACGACGCGCATCAGCAGGCTTTCCACCGTGTTTATCGGTTTTGTGCCGTAGAATGACGCGGCTGTGAATGCCTTGCAGCCTTTTTCCGTGACAAGCTCGACAGCTTTTGCTTCGTCCTCGTTTGCGCCGACGCACAATCCGCCGTTGTGTTTAATAAGCACAGCGTCGCGGCAGCCGAGCTTTCTTACGACTTTTTTTGCCGTTTTGGCTGCATTGTCGGGGTCGTATTCGGCTGTGCGGAGCGTCACTCCGACTATCTGCGCAAAATCGTCGAGGAACGGCTTTACAGTAATACCCATTCTCGAAGCCTTGAGCGTTGCGTCCTCTTTAGAATGAATAACCGCGTTCACGTCTTTACGCTTTTTATATACCGCCGCATGAAGTGCCGCCGCATCGGGACAGTCTTCCGTCGGGTCGACGGGTGTGCCGCTTTCAATGTCGATGGGTGTTGTTTTTCCCGTTTTGACATCGGTAAGCTCGGCGACACCGAATTCTCTGACGGAGTTATATACACCGAGATCGTCTTCGACCGCCTCCGTCATAATGTTGTTCGCGATATATGTTGTCAGCGAATCAAATCCCTCGGCAATGCCACCGGTGAACTGTCTGTATCTTTCCAGAAGTCTGTCCTTGCAGACGTCTTCAAGTGTTTTTGCTACTTTGAACGCATCCTCGCGGTCGGCTCCGAGACACAGTGCACCGTGGTGAAGCATCAGCACCGCTTTTGAGGATGAACGGCGCAGCGCGTTTACCACACCGCAGCGGAGCTTTTTCGTTCCGGGAAGTCCGTACGAAGCCACGGGAATGTCCAATCCGATTACTTCTTTTGCGTCTTCGCCGATGCCGTTGATGTCAAGACCGGAAAGACCTGCGAGGGAGGCATATGTCTGATGTGTGTGTATAACAAAATTTACGTCGCTGCGAAGCTCGTAGCATTTTGCATGTATACCTTTTTCCGATGACGGTTTGATGTCGCCGTCGTAGCTCAGGTCTGCGATGTTGACGATTACTATATCATCCTCGGAGAGAGAAAGATAATCTCTGCCGCTCGGTGTTATTGCGAAGCGGTTTTCGTCAATTCGGCAGCTTACGTTGCCCCATGTGCGCTGTATCAGTCCGTCTTCAACAAGCTCGCGGCCTGCCTTTATAACGTCCGATTTTGCCTGTTTTATATCCATAGTGTAACACCGTTCCTTGCAAAAAGAGGCTCCCGCGAACTTTTACGGCAGCCTCTTGTTTTTTTTACTTACTTTCTTTTACCGTGATATGTTCAAATACCTTGTCGAAACGTGCAAGAGCATCGTCGATAAGCTCGGGCGTGTAAGCCGCGCTCGTGTACAGACGGCTGCCTGCGAGAGTTACAAGTCCTTCCGCCATGTAAGCCGCGCCCATGTGGGTCATTTCCGTCTTTCTTTCGTTTGTTGCGCTCAGGACGCCGGGGATAGTCCACGGTTTTGCCCAGTTGATGGAGAACTGGAGCGTGCCGACCGTTTCGAGGTGGCAAATGGAGCCTTGGTTGAATGCGACGAAGGGGAGGTGACGCTTAGTGATGATTTCGTTAAGACCCTTGGTGATTCTGTCGCCCATTTCGCCCGCTTTTTGGCATGCGTTCTCTCTGTCAATGGCTTCGAGAGTGTAGTAGCCTGCCGCGCAGCTGAGCGGATTTGCGGAAAGCGTGCCGCCGCAGAATGCTTTTTTGACCTTTACTGCGCCGTCAAGACCCGCGCCGAGATACTTCATGTATTCTCTCTTGCCGCCGACGCCGCCCGCTCCGGGGTAGCCGCCCGCGATGACCTTGCCGAAAACGGTAAGGTCGGGTGAACATCCGAAGTAACCCTGTGCGCCTGCCATGCCGATACGGAAGCCTGTTACGACCTCATCGAAAATGAGGAGCGCGCCGTATTTGCGGCAAAGTCTTTCGACACCCTTGCAGAAGTTGATGTCAACGGGACGCGAACCGCTCTCGGGACCTATTGCCTCAAGGAATACGCCTGCCGTGCCGCCGCGAAGCATGTTTCTGCGTAGAACTCTTTCAAGCGAATCGAGGTCGCCCGGGAAAAATTCCTGAGTGTCTCTCATTATTCTTGCCGGAACACCGTTCGCCTGTGTGAACTTCGTGCCGGGGATTCTTATGCCGTAGCCGAGCTGATCGCTCCAGCCGTGATATGCGCCGCCCATTTTGACGATGTTTTTCTTCTTTGTGGCAAGACGTGCGATTCTCGCGGCAAGCATGCATGCCTCCGTTCCCGACTGAAGCATACGGAACATGTCGACTGTTTCGACGCTGTCGGAAATCTTTTTCGCAAGCTTGTACTCAAACTCGTGGAAAAGGCCCGTGGACGGTCCGCAGGTGTTGAGCAGGTCGATGACCTGTTCTCTGACTTCGGGCGGGTTTGAACCGAGAACGGTGGGACCGCCTGCCTGCAAAAAGTCATAATATCTGTTGCCGTCAAGGTCGTAGAGGTAGCAACCCTCCGCCTTTGTGAAAACAAGCGGGAAAGGATAGTTGAAAGCGAGGTTGTGCTGAACTCCGCCGGGGATTATCTGTTTTGCCTTTTCGATCATTTCTTTCGACTTTGCGCATTTAGCGTCGAAATAATTTTTTTCGTAGTCGGCGAGTGCTTCGGGAGCTATCGTATATATGGGTTTTTTGATAAGCTCGTTAAGCTCACGGTTTATTTTTGCCGCATCGGGATACTGTGAAATTGCGAATCGTGTGTCCATAAACCTTTTTCCTCCTGTCGGAAAATTTTCTTACCCGGCTATATTACCACAGTTGTTGCAAAAAAAGCAAGTACAATAGATATCCGTTTTGTACTGAATCGCTCCGCATTTTGTTTCGGTACGGATTTTTATGTTTTTACGAGCCGTGCAGGCGTTTGCTTTGCGCCGAAAAGACATAAATCCGACAGCGTGTCCGACCGGAGTTATACCACCCAATAAACAGCACGGCTTTCATCTGTTTACTGTAATAATGTGCGCCGAACCGACCACAATAAAGGCGAACGGAGGTGACAGTGAAATGAGAAAAAAATGTAAAATTTTTGCGGCGGCATTGTCCTTTGTGCTTAGTGCGGCAATGGTATTTACCGTTTACGCGGAGATGATATGTCCGGACGAAATATATGTCGGCAGTGAAAGTATTTGTCTGAACGGCATCTTTTATGCGGACAATACGCTTAAAGATTCGGAAAACGATTCTTCGATAAGCGAGCTTACCGTAATGAATGTAATTCCCGTCAAAGAAATAAGTCTCAAAAAGAAAGAGCGGCGGTATGTTGTTCCCGGAGGTGAGCTTATAGGAATTGCTCTTTCGACTGACGGAGTCGTTGTTGTTGCGACCGAAAGCTTTGAGAGTGACGCAGGCACGGTTTCTCCCGCAAAGGCGGCGGGAATACGTCCGGGCGATGTCTTGATTTCCGCAAACGGAAAAAAGCTGAAAAGTAACGGCGAGCTTACGGAAATAATCAACGAAGCGGGCGGCGGCGCGGTGGAAATGCAGCTGAAACGCGGCGAGGAGAGCTTCACCGCAACGGTTACACCCGAAAAAACTCTTACAACAAAAACCTACAAATGCGGTATGTGGATACGGGATTATACCGGCGGCATCGGCACTCTGACCTATTCCGACACAGTGACGGGCACGTTTGCCGCGCTCGGACACGGAATATACGATGTCGACACATCGCTTTTGCTGCCGGCGGCTTCGGGTGCGGTGCGTAATGCCGAAATCGCGTCCGTGACAAAGGGACAGCCCGGCGCGGCAGGCGTGCTTTCGGGCACGATAGGGAACAACGTCTACGGTTCACTTGAAACAAATTCCGATCGCGGTATTTACGGCTGTCTGTACGCACTTCCGAACGGCAGCGAAACGGTACCCGTCGCAACAAAAAGCGAGGTGCATGAGGGCGGTGCTCAGATAATATGCACGGTCGAAAAAGGCGAGAAAAAATACTATGATATAAGCATCGACAATGTGGTACGCACTTCGTCGGGCAGCAAGAGCATTACCGTCCGTGTGACCGACCCGGAGCTTATTGCGCTTACGGGCGGCATTGTGCAGGGAATGAGCGGGTCGCCGATAATTCAGGACGGAATGCTTGCGGGCGCGGTAACGCATGTATTTATAAACAATCCGCGCGGCGGTTACGGTATCTTTGCCGAGGATATGATGTCCGTTTCGGATGAGCTTGCGCAAAACGGAGCGGCATAGCGAGGGTGCGGAAGCGGCACTGCCGTCGGCTTGACAAAAAGAAAAACGAAAAAGGAACCGTACCGGCTGCATTCTTCGGTACGGTTCCCTTGCGTAGGAGATATTTTATTTGATTATCGTGCCCATTGTGCCTGCGGGAGCGAGCACCGCATTGGATTCGTCGGTGTCGATGTGCATTGCAAGCGCGAATTTGTCGCTTACTCTTACTACCGTGTCGCCGAAAACAAGCGAGCGGTCGGGCGAGTCGATTTTAACGCTCACAACGTCTTTGTCCTTGACACCGAACTTTTCCGCGTCTGCGGGGGTCATGTGTATGTGACGCTTTGCTATGATAACGCCTTCGCTTATCTCTATTTCACCGTTCGGTCCGACAAGCTTGCAGGGTGCGCTGCCGGCAATATCGCCAGATTCTCTCACGGGTGCGGAAACACCGAGAGTTCTTGCGTCGGATGCCGAAATCTCGACCTGTGTGGCTGAACGCACGGGACCGAGTATTGATACGGCGGGGAACTGTCCCTTTGTGCCGATAACCGCGACTCTTTCGCTGCAGGCAAACTGACCGGGCTGTGAAAGGTCTTTTTTCTTTGTAAGCTCATATCCCTCACCGAAAAGGATTTCGAGGTGTTCCTTTGTGACATGCACGTGACGTGCGGATGTTTCTACAATGAAGCTGTTTTCCATTTGTTTATTACCTCCGTTTGTTTAGAGCACGGGTTTAATACCCGTCTGATTACGGAATAGAGTATACATTTTTTTTCCGCCGTTTACAAGTGAAAATGCAAAAAAATAAAAAATCGGCACACGGCGCGGGAAAATGCGAAAAAGACAGAAAAAAATTGTTTATTTTTTGACAATCCGCGAGATTTTTCTTTAATAAACAGTAGACGAACAAAAATTAGTGTGCTATAATAACCTCGTTTGCAAAATTCGCAGTCCGCGAATTTTCCGTGCTGCGCACGGACTGCGGAAAAAAACCGCAGAACGGGAACATTGTATCGTCAAAAGCAACGGCTGCCGCCGTTGTCGCAGTCAAAGACTGCTCACGGAACCTTGCGGTTCCGCTTTTGCGGTATAATAACCTCGTTTGCAAAATTCGCAGTCCGCGAATTTTCCGTGCTGCGCACGGACTGCGGAAAAAAACCGCAGAACGGGAACATTGTATCGTCAAAAGCAACGGCTGCCGCCGTTGTCGCAGTCAAAGACTGCTCACGGAACCTTGCGGTTCCGCTTTTGCGGTATAATAACCTCGTTTGCAAAATTCGCAGTCCGCGAATTTTCCGTGCTGCGCACGGACTGCGGCAAACCCGCAGGAACGAGAACATTTTTCCGTCAAATCCTTTTGTCAGCGACAAAAGACGGCGTTCCGCCGTATCGGCTTTCGCCGATTCGATTTGCGGAATAATGGCAAACGCATGGCTTTAGGTGAGGCGGCATTTCGTCTGCCTGAACCGACGGTACTGTTTTAATGTTTTACTAAGGTAATGGAGGAAAACAAAGAATGCAGAAAAAAATCAGCAAGCTTCCGTTCAGGGGTACTCCCGAGCAGGAAAAGCTTCTCCGTGCGGCGATTGCCGAAGCGCACGGTGACAAAAGCCGTCTTATGGCGGTAATGCAGGATGCTCAGGGCATCTACGGCTACCTGCCTTATGAAGTGCAGGTTATTATAGCCGAGGGACTTGATGTGCCGCTTGAAAAGGTGTACGGCGTCGCTACGTTTTATGCACAGTTCGCTCTGTCGCCGAAGGGCAGATATAATATTTCCGTCTGCCTCGGAACGGCGTGCTATGTCAAAGGCTCCGACAAGGTTCTTGAAAAGATAAGTGAGGAGATAGGCGTTGAACCCGGCGAATGCACTGACGATGCGAAATTCAGTCTTGAAGCATGCCGCTGCATAGGCGCGTGCGGACTTGCTCCCGTTATGACCGTCAACGACGATGTTTACGGCAGACTGACACCGGAGGAAATTCCGGAAATACTTGCGAAATACGAATAATTTTCAAAAGAGGACGCTGAAATTTATGACAATCAGGACATTGAAAGAATTGCTCGGCGCAGAGCTTATCTGCGGCGGGGAACATCTTGACTGCGACGTTCATTCGGCTTGCGGAAGCGATATGATGAGCGATGTGCTGGCATATGTTAAGGATCAGGCTGTGCTGCTTACCGGACTTGTTAATTCACAGGTCATACGCACGGCGGAAATGATGGACATGGTATGTATCGTTTTTGTACGCTCTAAGCGTCCCACCCTTGAAATGATAGAAACTGCGCAGGAAAGCGGCATCGCGCTTCTTTCAACACGCAAAAGAATGTTTGAGGCATGCGGAATCCTTTACACAAACGGACTTAACGGTGCAAAGACATGAGCGAATGTATAAAGTTTCATTTTGATGTTGACGGCGAGAACTTCGTGTCCGCAGGACAGGCGTCCGTGCAGGTAAAAAAGAATCTCCGTCAGCTCGGACTCCCTCCCGAAACGATACGTCAGCTTTCCATTGCCATGTATGAAGGCGAAATAAACATGGTCATTCATGCGGGCGGCGGCGAAGCGGATGTTACTGTGTACGAGGACAGAGTCGAAATCGTACTTACGGATCACGGTCCCGGCATTGCCGATATTCCTCTTGCCATGCAGGAGGGGTATTCCACCGCCAACGAAAACGTCAGGGCACTCGGTTTCGGCGCAGGCATGGGACTTCCCAATATGAAGCGCTACACGGACGAAATGACCGTCGAGTCGGAAGTAGGCAAAGGTACGGTTATTTCCATGTGCGTGTATCTCAACAAATAACGGGGTGATGCATTGAATTCTTACAGACACTCGGTCGTGCTCGATGTCGATAAATGCACCGGCTGCACCACGTGTGCGAGACACTGTCCCACGGAAGCTATCAGGATAATTGACAATCATGCCGAGATAAACACCGACCGCTGTATAGACTGCGGTGAGTGTATCAGAGTGTGCCCGTACAAAGCGAAAAAAGCAATGTGCAGTAAATTTGAACATTACCTGCATTATAAATGGAAAATTGCTCTTCCCGCACCCGCTCTTTTCGGTCAGTTTAACGGACTTGACGATGTTGACGACGTTTTGCAGGGACTTCTCGATATCGGGTTTGACGATGTTTACGAGGTTGCAAAGGCGGCTGAGCTTGTGTCGGCGTACACCCGCATTTATCTCAAGGCGGAGGGTATCAAAAAGCCTGTTATAAGCTCTGCGTGTCCCGTAATTTCACGTCTTATATCGCTGCGTTTTCCGTACCTGAAGGACAATATTCTGCCCATTCTTCCGCCTATGGAGATAGCCGCAATGCAGGCGCGTGCGAGGGCAAAAAAGGCGCATCCCGAGCTTACCGATGACGACATAGGAGTGTTCTTTATTTCGCCGTGCGCCGCAAAGGTAAGCTACATCAGAAACGGCTATGGCTATTATCAAAGCAATATAGATGTTGTCGTATCGCTTTCCGATATATACTTTATGCTTATCGGAGCGATGAAACGCGGAAAAACGCCGTCGGTTTCTTCCGAAGCGGGCATGATAGGCATCGGCTGGGCTTCGACGGGGGGCGAGTCCTCCGCGATTCTCAATGACAGTTACCTTTCTGCGGACGGTATCGAAAACTGCATAAAAATTTTGGATTCGATAGAAAACGGCAATATTCCGCAGCTTGAATTTGTGGAACTGTGCGCCTGTATCGGCGGATGCGTGGGCGGCGTGATGACCATAGAAAATCCGTTTATTGCAAAAACGCGTCTGTTGACGGTGCGCAGATACCTGCCTGTTTCAAAAAACTTTCTCTCTCCGTCGGACAATTTTATCCCCGACGAATATCTTACCGATTCACTCCCGTCATATACGCCTATTTCGCGTCTCAGCGAATCAATGAGCGAATCGATGAGAATGATGGCAAGTATTCAGCAGCTGCGCGAGACTCTTCCCGGAATCGACTGCGGTGCATGCGGCAGTCCGACGTGCCGCGCGTTTGCCGAGGATGTTGTCAAGGGTCTTGCCGGAGAATCGAGAAAATGCGTTGTGCTGGAACAGCGCAAGCTTCGAAAAAGGGAGGAATCCGACAGTGACGGTTAATGAGCTTTCGGAAAAGTGCGGCTTTTCCGCCGTTTGTATGCCCGACCCCGACAGGGAAGTCGACGGCTGCTATATCGGAGATCTTTTGAGTTGGGTAATGGGACGCGCACAGTCCGGAAATGTTTGGATAACGATAATGAGCAATGTTAACATTGCGGCGGTGGCATCGCTTACCGATGTTTCCGTTATCGTTCTTGCCGAGGGAGTTACACTTGACGAAAGCGTTGTAAGCGTTGCTGTTCAAAAAGGCATCAATATCGTTTCGAGTGATGCCCCCGCATTTGAAACAGCGATGAAGCTCGGCGGAATAATATGAAAAAGTATTACTATGATTTTCATATTCACTCCTGTCTTTCTCCGTGTGCGGACAACGACATGACACCCAACAACATAGCCGGAACGGCTGTGCTTGCGGGGCTTGAGGTCGTTGCTCTCACCGATCACAATTCCGCGAAAAACTGTCCTGCTTTTTTTGAAGCGGCAAAGAGAAACGGTCTTGTGCCGATTGCGGGGATGGAGCTTACGACGGCTGAGGATATACACGTTGTATGTCTGTTTCCGGAGCTCGGCAGCGCGATGGAATTCGACGCTTATGTGTCGGAGCACCGAATGAAAGTGCCGAACAGAGTCGACATATTCGGCGAACAGCTCATTACGGACGGCAAAGACGAAATAATCGGCAGCGAAGAATTTTTTCTTCCCGCAGCGTCGGAAATTACAATTGACGATGCGCCCGATATCGTTTCGTCATTCGGCGGCATATGTTATCCCGCTCATGTCGACAGAGAGGCAAACGGCATAATAGCCACCCTCGGAACGTTCCCCGAAGACAGCGGTTTTTGCAATGCGGAGTTTTACGAATATTCAAAAGTGAAGGAATATTCGGAAAAGTATCCCGCGCTTGCCGATAAGCGGCTTTTGGTGTCGAGCGACGCGCATTATCTGTGGGATATACGCGACAGGAGCGCGTTTCTCGAGATAGACGACGAGCCGTATTCGTCCGACAGAGTGCGCAGAGAGATTTTCCGTTTGCTCGGAGCGAAAATATGAAAGAATTATCACTTAACATTCTCGATATAGCAATGAATTCCGTTAAGGCGCGTGCCGATACCGTAAGCATCACGCTTACCGAGACGGAAGAAACGCTCGAGATAAAAACAGAAGACAACGGCTGCGGAATGAAAAAGGAGCTGCTCGAAACCGTAACGGATCCTTTTACCACAACCCGCACCACCCGCAAAGTCGGACTCGGCATTCCGTTTTTTAAGATGGAAGCGGAGCAGACAGGCGGTTATCTTACGGTAACATCAAAGCACGAAAGCGAATTCCCCGATACGCACGGCACGGTAACAACGGCGCTGTTTTACAAAAATCATCTTGATTTTACCCCTCTCGGCGACATGGCTTCGACGGTCGTAACGCTTATTCAGGGTTCACCCGACATAAGGTGGATATTTTTGCATAAAACGCCGCACGGAGAGATTTCTCTGGATACCGACGAGATGAAAGCCGTCCTCGGCGATATACCGCTTTCGACACCCGATGTGCTTGTCTGGATAGACGAAAATCTGCGTGAGCAGTACGCTCAGGCGGGTTACAATTAAAAATCATATATAATATGCGAAAGGAATAAAAGTCATGAAGTCATTGGCAGAGCTTGCAGCTATCAGAGAAAAAATGCAGAACAAGGTAGTGCTTCGCGAGGGCAGCAGCGATATAAGAGTTGTTGTCGGCATGGCGACCTGCGGTATCGCCGCAGGCGCAAGACCGGTTCTTAACACATTTGTTGAGGAGGTAGCAAACGCGGGACTTTCCGATAAGGTTATCGTCACTCAGACCGGCTGCATCGGTATTTGTCAGTTCGAACCCGTAGTCGAAATCTACGAGTCGGGTAAGGACAAGATAACATACGTTAAAATGACTCCCGATAAGGCAAAGGAAGTCGTGGAAAAGCATCTCAAGGGCGGACAGGTCGTTGAGGACTACGTAATCAAAAACATATAATTATTTGGAGGTAGAAATATGGTTCGTGCACAGGTACTTATCTGCGGCGGCACCGGCTGTACTTCTTCGGGAAGTAAAAAGCTTATAACCGAATTTAATGCACAGGTCGAGAAAAACGGTCTTCAGGATGAGGTTAAAATAGTAAGAACGGGCTGCTTCGGACTTTGCGCTCTCGGTCCCGTTGTCATTGTTTATCCCGACGGAACTTTCTATTCGAGAGTTCAGGAGGAGGACGTTAAGGATATTGTTGAGGAGCATCTTATAAAGGGCAGAGTCGTTGAACGTCTCGCATACAAGGATGTTGCCGAGGGTGTTGAAATAAAGCACGGCAACGTGTCTCTTAATGACACAACTTTCTATGCAAAACAGAAGCGTGTCGCGCTGAGAAACTGCGGCGTTATCAACCCCGAAAATATTGACGAGTACATTGCAATGGACGGCTACGCCGCACTCGGCAAGGCTCTTACCGAGATGACACCCGAGCAGGTCATTCAGGTCGTTAAGGATTCCGGACTTCGCGGCAGAGGCGGCGGCGGATTCCCTACCGGACTCAAATGGAGCTTCACGGCAAAAAATCAGGCGGATCAGAAATACGTTGTATGCAATGCCGACGAAGGCGACCCCGGCGCATTCATGGATCGTTCGGTTCTTGAGGGCGACCCGCACGCGATTGTTGAAGCAATGGCTATCTGCGGCTATGCCACGGGCGCAAGCGAGGGTTATGTGTACGTTCGTGCCGAATATCCCATCGCCGTTGCCCGTCTTCAGAAGGCGATTGACGATGCGCGCGCATACGGACTTCTCGGCAAGGACATTTTCGGTTCGGGATTTGATTTTGACCTGTTTATACGTCTCGGCGCGGGCGCGTTCGTCTGCGGTGAGGAAACCGCTCTTATGACCTCCATTGAGGGCAACAGAGGTGAACCCAGACCCCGTCCGCCCTATCCTGCAGTCAAGGGACTTTTCGGCAAGCCGACTACGGAAAACAATGTTGAAACGTTTGCGAATATTCCCCAGATTATATTAAAG
>CAVFAD010000054.1:0-11970 GCA_963620305.1 Bacteroidaceae bacterium
GAATATCGCCTTCGGAACAGAAAAAACGCATAACGGACGGCGAAACCGGCTTAATAACTTCAACGTCAATACCAACCTCGCCGCTGTCCGACACGGCAGCAGCCGCATACCGCCCCGAATGGGCAACGCTGAAAAACACGTCGGCATTTTCGACAAACGGCTTTCCGTTTAAACCCGTTGTAAAGCGCACTTCTTGCCTTGATATCCCTGTTTCGGCGCAAACAAGCTCCCGCGCAAGCATGTCGGCGGCAATGCACCGCCGTCGGTCATCAGCCGAACGCAGGCGCAGACATTTTTCGCGCCGTTCCGGAGACATCTCCGAAAATGCGCATTCGTATTCGCTGTCGGCTGCCGCAAAAATATCGCGGTAAGCAATCTTCATGCCGATTATTTGCTTACGTATTTTTCAACAATATTTATCACGTCACCGACGGTATGGATGCCGACAGCCTCCTTGTCGGGAATCACTACGTCAAACTCCTCCTCGACCTCTACCGCAAAATTCACAAGTTCAAGAGAGTTGAGTGCAAGATCGGTGCGGATATCGGTATCAAGAGTTATCTGCTCGGGATCGATATCAACAAATTCGCAAAGTATTTTTCTTATTTTGTCCAACATAAAAACTGCTCCTTACATATTTTTTTATTCGGTAACACCGTTAAGAAGCTCTCTTACGGTGATGTCGGGATTTTCGATCCCTTTCATTATGATGTCAACCGCGTTTTTGTGGAACGAACGCACGTTCTTTTCGCTTACGAGCTTGTATCTGTACATGTAGTTTATCGTTATGCCGCCCGTATGGGGATTCGGGGAAGTAATGGCATAAAGCGGGTTAAAGTAACGTCCGAGGTTGTAGGTGCGGAATTCCATGTCAATATTTCCCACCGCTTCGGGCGAAAACGGCAGCCACGACACCATGAATGCCGACGCACCCTGAGTGACCTTGTGGTTATACATTTTCAGAAGGATTCCGCGCGCGTAGGTAAACGGATAATTCAGGTTTCTGAACAGAGTGTTTCTTACCGAAGTACATTCCTCAAGAGCTTCGGCAAAGGTTGCCGTTTCGGGAATTATCGTCCTTATCTGCAGCGTTTGGGCAACACAGCCGCCCATTCGCATATCCTTATAAGTAATACGCTTGCTGCACATAAGATTGCAGAAAACATCGGGCGTTCTGTAGTTCCTTGCCGAGCAGTAGGTGCGCATCGCAAGTATAAAAAGCATCTCGGGCGCAATGCCCTTTTCCTTGCAGAAATTCAATATTTTTTGTCCCTTTTCGGCATCTATATCGAGAATAACAAATGCCGATTTATCATAAACGGGACTGTATGCGGACGGAACCTTAAGCGCGGGCTTGTGCGTAATGCGTCTTTCGCGTTCAAGGAATTTCGGACCGTGAATACCCGCGTAAACGGGTTCGCCGCCCTTTGCGAAATATGACTTGTAAAACTCCGCGCTTTTTTCGAGACGCGCGGTATTTTTCATTTTTTCGTGCTCTTTTTTGATGTAATCCTCATAGCTGAACATCGGCGGAGGAAGCTCGCAGCCGGTTTTAAGAGCTTTGTACACAGCCATAAGGTCGGAATAAAATATGAATATTCCCATGGCATCCATGACAAGGTGCGACACGTTGACGTATATTCCCGAATAACCGTTATACGCGCGGAAAAAGAAGATTCTCCAGCACTCGTCCTTCAGGAAGTAAACCGGTGTCTGCGCGTCTTTGTCAAAAAATCTGTTCTGCTCCGCTTCCGTCGTAAAGGTGAGCACAGGAACACTTTTTACCCTGTATTCGGGTAGGAAGTACTCCTTTATTGCGCCGTCTACCTCCTTAAAGCGAAGCCGCATACAGTCGTTGCGTTCGATTTCGATATTGAGAGCCTTCAGCATCAGCTGAAAATCAATATCGTAATCAAAACATATTGACGAAGGTATCTGCACTATCTGTTTGTGAAAACTGAATTTCACCAGCAGGTAAATATTTTCCTGCGAGGGGATAAGATTATACATTTCGCCCATAATTCACACTCCTTTGTTTATGAATCCGCTTCTGCCGCTTCTTTTATCAGCTCGTCGGGAATCGCCTCACCGTGCTTAACGAAAAGAAGCATAAGCATTGCGAGCGCAAACACAACGGGACTGTAGTAGAACAACGACATATATGTCCCCGCGAACATTCTGATGAAGCCGTAGAGAATGGGTGACGCTATCTGAGCGGAGAAGGTTGCGGTGTAATAGTAACCCGTAAACGTGCCGACCTTTTCAATGCCGCCTATTTCAAGAACAAGCGGAAGAGTATTTACGGTGATAAACATATTCGCCGCGCCGCCGAGAATAAGCACGGGGAAGATGAGAATACCGAGGATATGTGTGATATCGTCGACAGCGTCGGAAATCTGCGCAAGAGCTTCACCGTATGTAACAGTGCTGTCCGCGCCGAGCACGTCGACAGCGTCGCTTATCATGTGATCCTTAATGCTCGCGCCGCTGCTTTCGAGAAGATATTCTTCGAATTCGGCATAAGGACTGCTGCCGTCTTTGACGTCGGAGTTTGCATATTCAATGTACCCGCCGACGGTAAGCACGTCCTCGGACTTAAGCTCAACGCCCTCCTCCTTTGCCGCGTCGGACTTGTCGGAGTTATAATTGTTGACGGCATCGTGTATCGTGGTGTAGTCGTTATTCACCGTAACATAGCTGCCGACGGAAAGGTTTTTACCGCCGAGCAGTGCAATGAAAATTCCGAAGAACACGATGAACGCCGCAAGGAACGTGGCAAGACCTGCCATGATAGTCTTTTTTCTGCCGACTTTCTTGCCCATTTTGCCTGCGGGGAGTGCCGCAAGTGCGCTTACGACAGCGAATATGAGCATAAGAATAGTGGCTTCGGACGTGATTTTATGGAGAATTTCCTGTGCGAACAGCGAAAAAAACGTGGTGATGGCATTGGTGCCGCAGAACAGAAAGAACAGACAGGCAAGCATAAAGAGCAGACTGTGTCTTTCGCCTTTTGAAAGCTTTACAGCCTTTCTTGCTGCTTTTTCGGCTTTTATTGCGGCTTTTTCCGCGGCGCGCTTTGCCTTTGCGTCTGCGTAAGCATTCATGTCGCCCTTGAGCTTAATGCTGGTGTCCTCCTCCCTGACGAAGAACATAAGCACAAGCATACCTATTATCATGACGGCGGAGCCGATGCCGAAAACATAAGGGAACGAAAGTGTTTCGTCAGCCTTTATCTGCTCTTTTGTAACACCGGAGAACACCGTGCAGAGCGTTATCGCAAGCGTACCCGCGACCATACCTATAGCCGAACCCAAGCCGCCCATGAGATTTATAACGGCATTACCCTCACTGCGAAGTGCCGGAGGCGTAAGGTCGGGCATAAGGGCAACGACGGGAGCGCGCCACAGCGACATTACAAAAACAAAAAGGATTATAAAGAGCATCGTAAGCGGAAGGCTTTTTGTTTTGAGGAAAACCATGGGGATAAGAAAGAACAGTACAGCCGATATCGGCGCACCGAAAAGGATAAACGGGCGGCGTTTGCCGAGCTTTGAATGACATTCATCCGAAAGACGTCCGAAAGTAGGCTGGAATATAACACCGAAAATATTGTCAAACGTCATTATAATACCGATAAACAGCGGTACAAGCGTAAATCCGCCGCCTGCAAGGACAACGTCCTCGCCCTGCGCCTCGGCGAATTTCGTAAGAAACGGGAGCTTTTCGACCAGAGCGTTGCTCCACGCGGTAACGGTGTCGCTGTGAGTGAGAAGACGGTTGAGTATCTTTGTGATATACGGGTCGTAAATCGCCCATGCTATCGAAGTCGCAAGAAAACCGAAACCCGTAAGCACGGTCTTTTTATAGTCAAGCCTCATGCCGTCGGTTTTTTTCTTTGTTTCAGACATGTTGAAAAAAATCCTTTCAGTGTATTTACTGTTCTATTTTAACAAAATCTTCATAAAAGGTCAACGGCTATTTGAATTTTTTACCGAAAAACCGTTATATTGTATTTGTATTTTTCTTCAAAAATGCCGGCACCGAAAAAAATGTTGTAAACCGAAAATGTTTCTGCTATAATGCAATTGTTTACACAGGCGGTCACAGCGAGCCTGCGCAGCATAAGTAAGGAGCTGAAGAAAATGGTATACAATGTTTTTCAAAACGAAAAGCTGTCCTCGCTCGGCTTGGGCGCAATGCGTCTGCCGTGCGTAAACGGCAGTGACACGCAGCCGGATCAGGCTGCGGTGGACATGATGACGGACGAGGCGATAAAGGGCGGAATCAATTACTTTGACACCGCATGGGGATACCACGGCGGACAAAGCGAGACGGTTCTCGGAAAATCGCTCTCCCGTTATGACCGAAAAAGCTATTACCTTGCCGACAAATTCCCAGGATACGACCTTGCGAACATGACAAAGGTCGAAGAAATTTTCAACGAGCAGCTGAAAAAATGCCAAACGGACTACTTCGATTTCTACCTTTTCCACAATGTATGCGAAAAGAACATCGACGGATACCTTAACCCCGAATACGGCATTTATGACTATCTTATAAAAATGAAAAACGAGGGAAAAATAAAGCACCTCGGATTTTCGATACACGGCGATGAGAATGTACTCAACCGCTTTCTCGACGCTTACGGCGAAAGCATGGAGTTCTGCCAAATCCAGCTTAATTTTATCGATTACGAATTTCAAAAAGCAAAAACGAAAATAGAAATACTCGGCAAGCACAATATACCCGTATGGGTAATGGAGCCGCTTCGCGGAGGAAGACTTGCCGTCCTGCCCGAAAAATACGAGGCTATGCTCAAAGAAAAGCGTCCCGACGAAACGGTTCCCGCTTGGAGCTTCAGATTTCTCCAAACCATTCCGTCTGTCACGGTCGTTCTTTCGGGCATGAGCAATATGCAGCAGCTTAAGGACAATATAGCCACCATGAGCACGTTTGAGCCGCTGCAGTCCGACGAACTGTCGACACTCGACACGATTGCAAAGGAAATGACGGCAACAAAGACTCTCCCCTGCACCGGCTGTCATTACTGCACGACTCACTGTCCGCAGGAGCTTGACATTCCGATGCTCATTTCAATGTACAACGAACACTCTTTCACGGGAGGCGGCTTTATAACACCGTTCCGCATCTCTGCACTTCCGGAGGACAAAAAGCCGTCGGCTTGCATCGGCTGCAGAAGCTGCGAGGCGGTTTGCCCGCAAAATATAAAAATTTCCGAGATGATGTCCGATTTTACGGAAAAGCTCAAGTAAAGCTTTTTTCGGCACCGTAAAAACATAAACTCGCACTCGTACCTCACAGCGTTTCAAAATGCCTGCGAGGTACGTTTTTTTGTGCAATCGGCACGAGTACCCTGCATGGGTGCTGTTTTTTGTCAGCTGCGGCACGGTATTCGCGGCGTTTTGCAGAACAGCACAATCCAAACCGCCGTTTGTCCGTCAAATCTGTTTTAATTCATACGACACGTTTCCGTCCGTGACGGTAACGGTCGCATAATCTCCTCTGCGGATGCTGCCCGGATTGAGCAGCAAAAGTCCGTTCCCGTCCTCGGTGAACTGCGAATGGGTGTGTCCGAAAAGACATATCCGCGCGTTTTGTTCTTTTGCGGCAAGCGTCAATCTGTAAAATCCGCTTTTTACTTCATATCTGTGCCCGTGACATGCAAAAACGGTCATGTTTTCAACGGGGAAAATGCACCTCTCGGTGTAGTCGCAGCGATAAAGATCCATGTTGCCGTTACACTGATACACGAGCCTGCCGCCCGTAAATTCACGCATTGTTTCGAGGTCATCCGCGCCGTCGCCGAGATGCACGATGATATCCGCACCGCGTTCACGTTTAAGAGCCTGTTCGAGAAATACCGTACTGCCGTGTGAGTCGGAAACAATCAAAAGCTTCATGTTATCATTTTTACCTCCGCTTCATATTATAATCTGACGGGAGTTGAACCCGCATCGGTTGTGACTTAGGTCACCTACACCGTATAATACATTAAGGAGGAGAAAAATGCAACAATTCAACTATGAAGATATCCTTAAGAAAGCAAAAAAAGCGGAGGGTGATCCTGCGTCGGAGCAAAAAATCAAAAGCGAAGCCGTGAGCGCGCTTACCGCCGACCAAAAACAGCGGCTTGAAAACGTACTGAACGATCCCGATGCGCTGCAGCGGCTGCTGACCTCGCAGAGAGCGCAGGATATAATCAAAAAAATCGGCAAATAAGAGGACAAAAATGGATATAGGTTCAATGCTTCAAAATTTGAGCGCGGAAGATATGGCAAAGCTCAAGGAAACGGCAAGCAAATTTTTCGGAGGGAGCAGCACCGCCGCAGATACCGCAAAGCCGCCTGCCGAAAACACACAGCCTGATTTGAGCGGAATAGATACACAAATGATCGAAAACGCAGCGCGGATATCCTCGATGATGTCGCAAAAAGATGCGCGAAGCGATTTTTTGATGTCACTCAAGCCGCTTTTAAGCGAAGGACGGCAACAGAAAGCCGACGAAGCGGCTAAAATGCTTAAGCTGATGAAGGTTCTCGGTGCGATGAGGGGGAACGGAGCATGACGGAAATGAATTACGATGACATTAAGCGCATGCAGGCGGCTGCCGAGCGGCGTGTAAACGAAATGGACAGACGTTCGCGCTCGTTCGTCGCGACGCTCAATTCTTCGGGTGCATCCTTAGATTCTTCGGGAATGTCAATAAACGCATCCGGAACGTCCGTCAATTCTTCCGTACCGCCGTCATCTTCTTCGGCGGCGGTCGGCAGAGAATTAAGTCAAAAGCCGCGTTTTATGACCGTCCGTGATGCACCGACACCGAAAAACATAAAAATGCCGGTGGATTTTCCCGAACGCGCCGTTGAAACGCATTTCGATAAGACGAAAAACGAAATTCCGGCAGGCAAACCGCACTTCGTCTACGAACCGCCGAATACCGTCAACCGAACGCCGACAGCCGGCAGCGGTACGGTGCGGACAAACGTATACGGCAAAAATGCGGGACGTTCGCCGCTGCATTTTTTCGACAGTCTTTCGCGTGACGACACCGAGCGGCTTTTTCTTCTTTCCCTCTGCATGCTTTTGAAAAACGAAAATGCCGACGGCGAACTCATAACCGCGCTTATGTACATCATGTCGTAAAAACAGAATTATCGAAAATTGTATGTACCCGCAAAAAAAACGGCTGCGCCGCAGGAACGGTAACAGTCGTTTTTTTGATAATTGATTGATTTTACGATGAAAAAGACACCTTTACAGAACCTTCGACAAAAAGTCCTGCGTTCTCTGCGACTTGGGATTCGCAAAAAACTCCTGTGGGGGAGCTTCTTCGAGGATTACTCCGTCGTCCATAAACAGGATTCTCGTCGCAACCTCACGCGCAAAACCCATCTCATGCGTGACAACAACCATAGTCATGCCGCTGTCCGCAAGCTCCTTCATAACGTCGAGAACCTCACCGACCATTTCGGGGTCAAGCGCGGAAGTCGGCTCGTCAAAAAGCATGATTTCGGGATCCATAGCAAGTGCGCGGACTATCGCGATACGCTGTTTCTGACCGCCCGAAAGCTGCTGCGGGTAACTGTCCGCCTTGTCGCGAAGTCCTATTCTGTCAAGAAGCTGATATGCCTTTTCTTCGGCATCCGCCTTTGACATCTTCTTGAGCTTCATCGGCGCAAGCGTAATATTCTCGAGAATGGTCAAATTATTAAACAAATTAAACTGCTGGAACACCATTCCTATACGCTGACGGGCAAGGTTGATGTCAATCTTGTTGTCGTTGTAAATCTTTTTCATGAGAGCGTTATACTCTTTGCCCTCGTGCTTTTTCAGGAGATCCTTTGCCTTTATCTCCATTATGATATCATGCTTCAGGTCGCCCTCCGATACCGAAACACCCGCAGCCTTTTTTTCTTCATACATTTTTTTGAATGTGTTAGAGGCTTCTATGACATCAAAATGAAGATACGGATCGACAGGCGTAACAAGGTCGTCATCCACCCACACTTCGCCGTAGGTCGGATTTTCGAGCAGATTCATGCAGCGCAGAAAAGTGCTCTTGCCGCTGCCGGACGGTCCGATGATGACTATCTTTTCGCCTTTCTCTATTTCACAGGAGACTCCTTTGAGCACCTGCAAGTCGCCGAAATTTTTGAAAATATTTTTAACGCTTATCACTTGCCCTGAGCCTCTTTTCCATGATATTTATGAGAACGGTGATGAGAAGAACTATCACGATGTAGATAAGAGCCATTGCGAGGTACGGCACCATGAATTCGTAGTTTGCGTTTGCGATGGAGCGAAAACCTTTATAGAGGTCAGCCGCGCCTATGAACGAAACAACCGATGTTTCTTTGATAAGAGAGATAAATTCGTTGCCGATTGTCGGAAGAATATTCTTGACCGCCTGCGGCACAATTATTCTCATCATTGTTCTGCCGTAACCCATACCGAGAGCGCGTCCCGCTTCCATTTGCCCGGGATCGACCGAGAGAATGCCCGAACGCATTATTTCCGAAACATATGCTCCCGAATTCAAGCCGAAGATTATCAGCGCGGCTATCAGTGATTCGAGTTTTATTCCGAGCATCGGCAGAAGCACATAGTATCCGAGCAAAAGCTGGACGACCATCGGCGTGCCTCTGAAAAAGCCGACATAAAGCGTTGCGAGCTTGTCGAGAAACGAAAGAAATTTGTTCGTTTTCGGAATAACCTTTATTATCGCGATAAGAGTGCCTATCACAATGCCGATTACAAGACCGCCGACCGCAATAACTCCGGTGTTTTTAAGTCCCGTGACGACGTCCTTATAGCCGCCCTTGTCTGCGAATCTCGTCCAAAAGCCTTGGAATTTTACAGACCAGTCAATATTCATTTCCGTTTCCTTTCGGGCAGTATATATACAGTTTATATAAAGATTGGGTTGCCGCATTCACCCTTGAATGCGGCAGCCCGACTTGCTTTTACTGCCGATTATTTTGCGTTGTTGTAGTTCTTTACAAATACCGCTGCGGGAGCTTCGTCGATGATAACGTACTGAATGTTGCCGTTAATCATATCCTGAACCGCGAGTGCGCCGGAGTCATAACCCTTTGCCTGAACCTTAAGTCCGGCGAATCCCCAGCCTTCGTCGCCCTCAACATAGAACTGTGCGGTCGTGCCCGTCTGGAAGCCGATAGCCTTGCTGCTGTCGAAACCGTTGAGAATCGTTTCCACTTCTTCACGTGTGGTGCACGCATCAAACGTCGTGTCCGCCGCAGGAGCTATAATGTACTGTGAAGCGGTGTAGTATGTGTCGGAGAAATTGACCTGCTTGAGTCTTTCTTCATTCACGGTGAATCCGGATGCACCTATGTCCGCATTGCCGGATTCAACCTCGTTAAGAACGGATTCAAAGTCGATGTCTTTGATAACAAGCTCTTTTCCGAGCTTCTTTGCAAAGCCTTCCATTATTTCAAGGTCGACACCGTAGAAGGTATCACCGTCCTTGTACTCAAAAGGAGCAAATTCCGCATTGGTTGCAATAACGAGCTGATCCTTGCTCTTGTCAAGTTCCGCCGATGTAACGCCTGCGGGCGTGCCGTCGTCGAAATATTTTGACATAATGGAGGTGAGGGTGCCGTCGGCTTTAATCGCTGCAACGTACTCATTGAGAGAAGCAAGAAGGTCTGCGTCATTTTTGCCGACCGCGAAGCCGTATTCCTCATCCGTAAGAGAAATCTTTACGAGTTTTACTACGTCCTTTGTCTCCGTGCCGTCTGTTCCCGTCGAGCCGCAAGCAGCAAAACAGCCGGCGATCACTGCAAGTGCAAGTATTACCGAAATAACTTTAAGTGCTTTTTTCATGGTGTGTGTTTCCTTTCGTGTTTGTTTTGTTGAGTGCATTATATACCTTCCGATGCATAAAATCAAGTGTTTTTTGAATATTTTTTCATTTTGGGGTTTTGTACAGACAAGTCCGCTGTATAGGCGCGCAAATGGGGCATTTTGACGAAAAACCTACGGTAAAAGCGGCAGAATCGACATATTTCAAGCGGTTATATGTGCAAAAGAACGAAAAAGGCATTTAACAAAACGCATTTTCAGCACAAATAAAAATGTATAATTACTGTATAAATACATAAAATCATATGCTTCGCAGCGTACGAAAAATTCCGTCTCTTTCACATTTTTTTGTACTGTTTCACATTTTTTTCATTTTTTATTGCAAAGGCGACATATTATTGGTATACTGTTTTGCGTAGAGAAAAAGAAAATGTTACATAATAATATAGTAACGGGGGGTTTGCAAGGTGAAGCTTACGGTAATCGGCGGCGGCGGAGTACGTTCGATGTTTCTTGCAAAGAGCATCGCGCAGGCTGCAGAGGAGCTTGATATAGACAAGCTCGTTTTTATGGACATTGACGAAGAAAAGCTTCGTATATACGGCGGAATGGCAGCAAAAATAGTAAAGCTGCTGTGTCCGAAGATGAAATTTTCCTGCACGACAAACGTCGTTGAGGCATTTATCGGCGCAGATTACGTTATAACCACGATTCGCGCCGGAGGCGACGATATGCGCGTCCGAGACGAGCGAATCGCTCTGTCCGCAGGTGTCATCGGACAGGAAACCACGGGCGCGGCGGGATTCAGCTTCGCAATGCGCAGCATTCCCGTGCTGCTCGATTATTGCGTTTATGCAAAGAAATATGCGAAACCCGATGTTAAAATTTTCAATTTTACAAATCCCGCAGGTCTTGTCTCGCAGGCAATGCGCGACGCCGGAAACGACAACACGTTCGGCATATGCGACGCGCCCACGAGCATGCTCGGTACGTTCGCCGAGCTTTTGAGCGTACCGTCCGACAGTGTATCGGGCGAGCTGTTCGGGTTGAATCATCTTTCGTTCTTCAAATCGATCACATCGAACGGCAAGGATATTCTTCCGCGTCTTATCGAGTCCGACGTTGCGTACGAACGCACGGACATGCGTTATTTCGACAAGGCATACCTGCAGAGAAAACAGCTTATTCCCAACGAATATCTGTACTATTACTACAGCCGCGAAAAGGCATTTGAAAACATAAACGGTGCAGCGGAAACGCGCGGCGAACAGATAGCGCGTATCAACAAGGCGATGACGGCTGAGCTTACGGATAAAGACATCGTCAACGATTTTGACGGCTGCCTTAAAATTTTCGATAAGTATTACGGCATGCGCGAAAATTCTTATATGGCAAGCGAAACGGGCATTTCGCGCAACACCGAATGGCATTTTAATCCGTTTTCAAAGGACGCGGGCGGGTACGCGGGCGTTGCGCTTAAGTACATGCGCATAGCCGCCAGCGGCAAACCGGGCAAGATGATAATGTGCGTGCCCAACAACGGCGCACTCAGCTTTTTGGAGGATACCGACATAATCGAAGCGACCTGCGACGTCACTCCCGACGGAGTTTTCCCGCACCGCTTTACGGTCGACGACGAAGATACGCGTGAACTTATAAGACGCATGAAAATCTATGAACGCAACGCGGCGAAAGCAATTCTTCTCAAAGACCGCGACCTTGCCGTATCGGCTCTCATGCTTCATCCGCTTATCGAATCGTATTCGCTTGCGGTGCATCTTGCCGACAGCTATATTGAACTGAACAAAGATTTCTGCGGCGGGTGGAAATAAAAAAGCTGCGGCAAAATACCGTAACGCGGCTTTACTCGGCTCAAAAAAAACAAACACAACAGGCGCAAAGCGATTCGGTTCGTCGGAGCGCAAAAACAAAAGACTGTTTCTCACGGCTTTGTATCGTGCCGAGTGAACACAGTCTTTTTTATTGGTTCATCACGGATTTAAGGGGAATGGAACCTAACAGCAGGTAAAGAAATAAACTTAACCAGCAGGAAAAAGAAGTCATCATCCCGATAACCGTAACCAATTCTTTTAGCGACTTTAATTTTGTTGTTAAAGCCTTCAA
>CAVFAD010000055.1:0-10924 GCA_963620305.1 Bacteroidaceae bacterium
TAGCATTTTTGTCCTTGGAGAGGGACATTAAAAACTACTACTTTATTATACGAGGCTGTTATAAAAAGTTTTTTTTGTCAAACTCCGTGCGTCTTGACAAAATGCAAGCCGCAAAATATAATATAAAAATGTAATATACAAGAGGAAAGGCAGATATTCAGTATGAAAATAACCGTTCTGTCCGACGTGCATTATATTTCGCGTCGAATGATGGAAAACGTGACCGACGATAAGGAGCTTCTTATGAAGCCTGCCATGAGCGAGCAGGCACTCAGGCAGGCTGCGGCGGAGGACACCGACGTGATACTCATCACGGGCGACCTTACGGACAGGGGAGATAAGCCCAGCCACGACGACCTTATTAAAATTCTGCGCAAAATAAAGGAAAGCGGCAAAAAGGTGTACGTCACCACCGCGACGCACGACTACTGCCACTACAGAGCATACGTTCAGAAGTACGGCAGCAAAATACGGTACAAAAAAGCTCCGTGGAACGAGCCGTTCTTTGACAAGGACGCGCAGGACTACTCCGAAATCGTCGACGGTGAATTTGCATCTCTCCCCGAAAGGGCAATAACTCCCGAGCTTGAGGAGATATATTCCTATGAGGAGCTGTGGAAGCTCTACTACGAGTTCGGTCCCGCCGATGCGATTTCCGTATGCGAGGACGCGCATGCCTACTGTGTTGCGCTTGACGGCAAGACATGGTGCATGATGCTCAACGACGATTTCAGAAACAACGAGCAGGGCAACCCGAGCGCTACATATTCGCCGACGTGCTTCCGCTGGATTGACGGCATAGTCAAGGAGGCGCGCAAAAAAGGCGTGTTCGTATTCGCCTGCACGCACCATCCGCTCATGCCGCCCGTTCCCGCCTACAGAATAGGCGCGGACTACAAGAACATGCGTGCGGCTTACGTCGGGCATATGCTTGCCGATATCGGCGTGGAGCTTGTTTTTACGGGGCACACGCATTTTTGCGATATAGGCTTTCTGCACTCCGACAGCGGCGCGATGCTGTGCGATATCACAACGCCGTCCGTCCGCTTCTATCCGCCTGAGTACCGTGTTGCCGACATTGACGGCGAAAGCGGCATGATTGACGTGCGCTCCGTCGAAGTCGGCGTTCCCGAAGGCTTTGACCTCGGCGGTATGACGCTTAAGGAGCATCTTCGCACCGCTTTTTATAACGAATATGCGCACAAGGCATCGTCGCTCCCGTCTCCGCTCAATAAGCTTGCAACGACCGCAACGGTCAAAAAGCTCTATCCGCTGTGCCGCTTCGCGTCTAAGCTGACTAAGGCTGAGTACGCACAAATTAAGGACGAGCGCGTTTTTGATATTCTCATAAACGTTGTGCTCAACATGCTCGGCGGCGACGGCAAATACACTCCCGACACGCCCGAATACAAATTCATGATGGGTCTTTGCGCGGTCATCGACAGCCTGCTCGGAACGGTGCCGTTTACGGATATCCGCAAAAAGAAGCTCAAAGGCTACACCGTGACCGAGATAATCGAGCCGATGCTGTTCAACAATTACGTTCCCGACGGCAGCGCGCACTTCAATTTCAGAGAAGAACCGAAGGAAAGATACCCTGAAATGAAATTCACGTCACACGCGGGCGACGTGCTTATGACGGTGCTCAGCATTCTGATGATTCCGCTGTCGGTGCTTGCGCCGATTGCCGCTGTTGTTGTGCTGCCCGCAGCGACGCTCAAGAAAAAGAAAGCGGAAAAGACAAATCCGCCGCGCCCCGAAAGATACTGATAAGCCGACGGAAGGCTTAAACAAAAACGGATGCCTTGCGGGGCATCCTTTTTTTTGTCGGCGAGGGCGGGCAAAACGAAAAAGAGGACTGCCGAAGCAGTCCCCGCCGAATTACGCTTTACGGTTCGGTGCCGTTAATTTCGGCTCAGTCCTCGTCGTCAAGCTCGAAGATGCTGTTTTTGTCAAGCTTTGCGCCGCACGCGGGGCAGACAAGGTCGGCATCGTCGTCGTCGCAAAGGGATTCGTCAAAGAAAACCGTTTCGTGGCAGTGCGGGCATTCAAAGGAGTAAACACCCTCGTCGCCGTCATCGTAGTCGCAGCCGTCGCAGTTATCGCAGTCGCCGGAGCAAAAGTCGTCTTCATAGACCCAATCCTCAAGCTCCGCAAGGTCTTCGTCCACTGCATCGATGCGGTCGGAATTGTCCGAAACGGTGAGCGCGATTTCTTCAAGCGTGTCGATGATTGCGGCAAAAAGCTTGCCCTCTTTTGAGTTTTTGTCGAGGTCGAGTCCGTCGGCAAGTCCCTTGATGTATGAAACTTTCTCGGTAACAGTCATGATGATATCCTCCTGTTTGAAAAAATTATAAAAAATCCGACCGTTTGGTTTTTGAACGGCACAGCCGAATCCTTTTAAAAATTACGCTCTGCCGAGATATTCGCCCGTGCGGGTATCAATCTGAATCAGTTCGCCCTCGTCGATAAAGAGGGGAACTCTTACCTCCGCGCCCGTTTCGAGCGTTGCGGGCTTGAGCGTGTTGGTGGCGGTATCGCCCTTAAAGCCGGGTTCGGTCTTGGTCACTTCAAGGTTAACGAACGTGGGCGGTTCAACGCCGAAAACGTTGCCCTTGTAGGAAAGAATGCGGCACACCATGTTCTCTTTGACAAACTTGAAGTTGTCGGAGAGGTCGCCCGCGCTTACGGGAACCTGCTCATAGCTTTCGGGATCCATGAAATAATAGAGATCGCCGTCGTTGTAGAGGTATTCCATTTCGCGTCTGTCTATGTGAGCGGTGGGGAATTTGTCCGTGGGACTGAAGGTCTTTTCGACCACGGAGCCTGCAATCACGTTTCTTATCTTGGTGCGGACAAAAGCCGCGCCTTTGCCGGGCTTAACGTGCTGAAATTCGATTATCTGCCAGACACCGCCCTCCATTTCGAAGGTTATGCCGTTTCTGAAATCGCCGGCTGAAACCATTAAAACCAATCCTTTCTCTTTATGACTCATCCCGCAGCGGCATGAGTCGGAACATTTTAGATTAAATACATAAGTTATGATAATATATTGCGTGTTTTTTTGCAAGTGCTTTGTGTAAATTTTATCGCAAAAAACGTCTGTGCTTAAATTTTATTTTATTACGATAAGCTCTTTCGGGCAGTCCGTAAGAATGCGGCAGCCGCCGTCGGTAATAAGAGCCATGTCCTCTATCCGCACACCGAATTTGCCGGGGAGATATATGCCGGGTTCGACCGTAACGACATGCCCCGTTTTGAGGGTGTGCTCCGAACGCGGCGAAAGAGTGGGAGCTTCGTGAATTTCGACGCCCACACCGTGACCCGTGCCGTGCCCGAAAAAGTCGCCGTAACCTGCCTTTGCAATTACGTCGCGTGCGGCTTTGTCCGCGTCGACGCCCGAAATGCCGTCACGCAGAGCTCCGAGTCCCGCAAGCTGCGCTTCAAGCACCGTCTCGTAAACCTTTCTTTGTTCGTCGGTAATGTCGCCGACGGCAACCGTGCGCGTCATATCCGAATGATAGCCGTTGACGAGTGCGCCGTAGTCCATTGTCACAAAGTCGCCCGACTTTATCACATTGTCGCCCGGAACGCCGTGCGGCATTGAGGTCTTTACGCCCGCGACCGCTATCGTTTCAAACGACAGATCGTCCGCGCCGTGCGAGAGCATGAAGTACTCAAGCTCCAGACGGACTTCCTTTTCCGTTTTGCCGGGTTTAAGAAAATCAAGAATGTGTTCGAACGCTTTTTCGGCAATGCGCTGTGCCGCAAGGATATTTTCGATTTCGTCTTCGGTTTTTACAATGCGGATTTCTTCTATCGCCTTTGCGAGAGCGTTTGTGACGCAGAACGAAATTCCCGGGAGCTTTTCGCACAGTTCTTCATACTGCGCGAGTGTAAGTCGGTCGTTTTCGAGAGCGACGGTCTTTATGCCTTTGTCCGCAAAAACCGCGGCAAGGTCTTTGTAAAGCTCTTTTGAGTCGCGAACAAACTGTGCGCCTATCTTTTTTTCGGCGGCTTCGGTGTAGCGCGAGTCGGTATAAAAAATGCCTTCGTCGGGCGTTACGAGCAGACAGCCGTCCGTCGCGGGGAACCCCGTGAAATAAAAGCGGCTGACCTCCGAAAAAATAAGCGCAGCGTCGGCAAACGGCAGGAGAGCCGCACCGAGCTTTGTTACTCTGCTGTTCATATTTTGTCACCGTAGCCTTTCAAAGTAAGATACTCACGCTCCTGTTTTCTCAGGATTTTGTATCTGAAATAAAGAAAATATTCGGTGCGCTGCGGGCGTACCCTTACCGAAATTGCTCCCGCGTCGTTTGCTCCTCTGACATCGGTAAAAAGCTGGTCGCCGATAAGACACATGTCGCCGACATTCACTCCGAGCCGTTTTGCTCCGAGCAGAATGTTTTTCGGATTCGGTTTTTTTGCGTCGGCGATATAGGGAATGCCGCCGAGTTTTTTCGATATCAGTTTCGCTCTGAGCGGGTATGTGTTTGAAATAATGATGATCGGAAAGCCTGCCTGCATAACAGCCGACACCCATTCCCGTACCCCGGGAATAAGCTTCATAACGCTGTCGTATGCCGTAGTGTTGTCTATGTCGAGAGCTACCGCTTTTGCGCCGATTCGTTTAAGATCGTCAACGGTTATCGCTGTAAGACTGTCGAAGAAATATTGCGGCGTGCAGTTGTTGTTAAAGCTGCGGTCGATCATCTTTTTTCTCCAATTTCTGTAAAATTAAGGCAGGTCTTTGACGAAAAAGACCTGCCATGAATCTACGCTTATTTAAACTTGCGTTTACGAGCAGCTTCGGACTTTTTCTTTCTCTTCACAGAGGGCTTCTCGTAATGCTCTCTCTTGCGTACTTCCTGAATGACGCCGTCACGAGATGTCTGCCGTTTGAAGCGGCGAAGCGCGCTGTCAAGAGTTTCGTTCTCTTTCACTTTTACCTGACTCATTATATATTCCCTCCCTCCGCATTTGCGTGGGTCAATTCGCTTTGACACTTTAGGATTATACAACAGGCGCAATTTTATGTCAATATCTTTTTTTGTCCTTTTTTCAAAAAAGCGCATATTTGGTAAAAGGATACAGAAAAATACGACGAAAGCGTCAAAGAAAAATTTAAATATAACATCTTTATTTTCCTGCCTGTGTGTGTTAAAATCGTTTAAGAACCGAAAGAGCCTTTTTTGCTCTCGGACAGCGGCGCGGGGTTCTGCGCACGGTGCGGGTGCGGACGGCGTTCGCATATCAAAAAACACTGCCGAATAACGGCGCACGGACGGAGAAGCGAATGAACACACCTCTTGCGGACAGAATACGTCCGCGTACACTTGACGACATAGCGGGGCAAAAGCACCTTTTCGGCGAAAACGCCGTGCTTCGCAGAATAATCGAGTCGGGGCATATCCCCAATCTCATATTTTACGGTCCTCCCGGAACGGGGAAGACCACCGTTGCGCGTATAATCGCGGCATCGGCAAACAAGCGTCTGCACATCTTAAACGGTACCTCCGCGTCGCTCTCCGACGTAAGGGAAGTCATTAAGGAAATAAATACCGTCGCCGCTCCGAACGGACTGCTGCTTTATCTCGACGAAATACAGTATTTTAACAAAAAGCAGCAGCAGTCGCTTTTGCAGTACATCGAAAACGGCGACATAACGCTTATTGCCTCCACGACCGAAAATCCGTATTTTTACATATATTCGGCGGTGCTCTCGCGCAGCACGGTGTTTGAATTTAAGAGCGTGCCCGCAGACGAAGCGAAAAAGGGCATTTTCCGCGCGTTTATGATGCTTGAGGACGAGTACAAAGAGGTTTTTGACCTTGAAGACGGTCTGCTCGATTATATTGCGTCCGTGTGCGGCGGCGATATGCGCAAGGCTCTCAACATCACGGAGCTTTGCGTTCTCGGTTCTCCCGCGCCGAAAAGCGGCGAAAAACGCGCCGTTACGGTCAAAACGGCAAAAGAGGTCTGCGCCCGTTCGCCGATGCATTTTGACAGGGACGGCGACGAATACTATGACATGCTGTCGTGCTTTCAAAAGTCTATGCGCGGTTCGGACCCGGACGCGGCGGTTTATTATCTTGCGCGTATTCTCGAAGCGGGCGATCTTGTTTCCGCCTGCCGCCGCCTTGCGGTGTGCGCCGCTGAGGACGTGGGACTCGCGTACCCGATGATACTCCCTATCGTAAAAGCCGCGTGCGATATCGCGATGCAGGTGGGACTGCCCGAAGCGCGCATTCCGCTTGCCGATGCGGTAATTCTCGTTGCGACCTCGCCGAAATCGAATTCCGCATATAACGCGGTCAATGATGCCGAGCGGGATATTAAGGCGGGACTTGCGGGACCCGTGCCGCGTCACCTGCAAAATAAGCACTTCGACGGTGCGGATAACGGTACGCCGGGACAGTTTTACGAATATCCGCACGATTTCCCCGACCGCTGGGTGCGTCAGCAGTACCTGCCCGATGTCGTGAAGGACAAGATCTACTATACCCCCGGCGAAAACAAAACCGAGCAAGCGGCAAAGCAGTATTGGGATAAAATAAAAAAGTAGGAATCTACAAGTGTTTGTAAGTAATAAAATATGATTGAAAAGAGGCGAATTGCTGTGGAAGAAAAACAGAATGTTGAGTGGAAGGCTGCTTGGAAAGATGAGTATTTGCAGTGGATCTGCGGTTTCGCGAATGCAAACGGCGGCAGCTTATATGTAGGAGTAGACGACAACGGGCAAATAATAGGTGTTGCCAATGCAAAGAGGTTACTCGAAGATTTACCCAACAAGATAAGAGATACGATGGGGATAGTCGCCGATATCAATTTGCTTAAAGAACACGAAAAAGAATATATCGAAATTACTGTCCCGTCCTATCCTGTTGCGATATCATGTAAGGGTGCTTACTATTACAGAAGCGGGAGCACAAATCAAAAATTGACGGGTGCAGAGCTTGAAAGTTTTGTTCTTCGTCGGAGAGGTGTCACATGGGACAATATGCCGTTGCCCATATTTAAGTACAGTGACATTGACGATAAAGTTGTTGAGCGTTTTAAGCATTGGGCAGAGAAAAAAGGTAGGATAAATCCGCGTGATTTAGATGAACCGAAAGAAGTTCTTTTAGAAAGGCTGCATCTTACTAATGCCGGATATCTTACGAATGCGGCGATGCTGTTGTTCAGCGACGATCCGGAAAAATGGCAGTTGGGCGCATTTGTGAAAGTTGGTTATTTTGATAATGACGCAGATCTTCGTTATCAGGATGAAATACACGGTGCGTTGTTAGATCAGGTAGACAGGGTCGTTGAAATCGTTCAGCTTAAATATATGAAAGCTATGATTTCATACGAGGGTATACAGCGTATCGAAAAGTATTTTGTCCCGGATGCAGCATTAAGAGAAGCGGTACTGAACGCTCTTTGCCACAAAGATTATGCTTCCGGCATTCCGATTCAAATAAGCGTTTATGCCGATAAGCTTTATATCAGTAATTGCGGACGGTTGCCCGAACATTGGACAACCGACAGCTTATTTGTAAAGCACCCGTCAAAACCGTATAATCCGAATATTGCTCATGTTTTCTATCTCGCCGGATTTATTGAAAGTTGGGGCAGAGGTGTTGAAAAAATATGTGTGGCTTGCGAAAATGACGGTGCTCCGATACCGGAATATTCAGTAAATCCGGGAGATATTATGATTAAATTTTCTGCTGCAAAAAGTATGCGGCAAAAGATAGGAGATAGGGTAGGTGAAAATGAGGTAGAAAATGAGGTAGAAAATGAGGTAGATAATGAGGTAGAAAAAACTGCTGAAACAAAATTCTCCTTAGAAGAAAAAGTAATTGCTTTGCTTTTGTTAAATCCAAATATTACAAAAAAGAAAATCGAAAGTGAACTTTCGATAAGTCACTCGACAGTGGACAGGATAATGAAAAAGATGAAAGAGTCAAATATTATTGAAAGAGTCGGCAGTGACAGAAATGGTTATTGGAAGGTCAATCTTCCGAAATAATTCAATCATATACCGGAAAAACGACTGCGTTATAAAGTCGTTTTCGCAAAATTCCGACAGTGAAAGGATTTGATGTAATGCGTATAGTCGAATATGACGTCAGCTTACACCGCTGCTTGATTCCGACGGCAGAGTCGTCGTCAAAAAAGAGTAAATTTCTGTTGATTGCATCGCAAAAAAACAGTAAATGATAAAAACGAATTAACAAGGAGTTAACAGCTATGAAATTAAGAGCACCCGCAGTGCCGCTTATCACGGTCGATCCGTTTTTTTCCGTCTGGTCGGACGCGGACAGACTGAACGAATCCTCAACGGTTCATTGGACGGGCAGTCCGAATGTTATGCTCGGCACGGTTACGGTCGACGGCGAGGAAAGCCGTTTTATGGGCAGGGGCAGAAAAATTCCCGCGATTGAACAGGAGTGCGTCGACATAACCGCACTCAATACGCATTACCGCTTCGGAAATGACAAAATAAAGCTGGATGTTGATTTTTACACGCCGCTTTTCACCGACGATCTTTACCGTCTGTCAAGACCCGTGTCGTATTTTTCCGCTTCTTTTTCGAGCGCGGACGGACAGCCGCACGATGTAAAAATAACATTGAAGGTGTCAGAGGAGATTTGCCTTGACAAAAAGGCGCAGCAGAAGGTTTTGACCGAAACGGCGGACATCGGCGGCGGTCTTACCGCGGCGAAAATGGGCGCAGCCGTGCAGAACGTACTGTGCTCGGAGGGCGACGACAAGCGCATTGAGTGGGGATATTTTTATCTCTGCGGTCCCAAGGACAGCAAAAACGGCTTCGAGGTGTTCAAACCCGAGTTTTACGACCGTGACAACGAACCCGCGATGACTTTTGCCGTTACGGAGTTCGCGCTCTGCGAGGGCAAAAAATCGACCGCGCTGTTTGCTTATGACGATATATACAGTCTGGAGTATTTCGGCGAAAAAATCAAGGCGTACTGGAAAAAGGACGGCAAAACGATAGAAGAAGCCGTTCTCGAAGCCTACGGCGAGAGTGATGAAATATATGACGGCTGCCTTGCGCGTCATAAGGAACTTATCGACGCAGTGGATGCAAACCGCATCGAACACGGCGGAGCGGACGTGTGCGGCGAAAAATACGCGGAGCTGCTCACGCTTGCGTACCGTCAGGTTATAGCCGCGCATAAGCTTGCCGTTGACGGCAGCGGCGAAATCATTTTCGCTTCAAAGGAATGCTTTTCAAACGGCTGCGCCGCGACCGTGGACGTTACATATCCGTCGGCACCGTTCTTCATGCTGCACAATACCGAGCTGCTTAAAGGCATGATGCGTCCCGTTTTCCGCTATGCGCGTTCGGACGAGTGGACATTTGATTTTGCGCCGCACGACGTCGGCACTTATCCGCTTCTCAACGGTCAAAAGTACGGCAGCGACCGCCGCAACGACCCCGAAGCGTACCATAAGGTTCAAATGCCTGTTGAAGAATGCGGCAATATGGTTATTCTTGCGGCAAATATCGCGCTGCTCGAGGGCAATACGGATTTCTTTGAGCAGGAGTCCGACATTCTTTCACAGTGGGTGAAATATCTCGAAAAATACGGTGCGGATCCCGAAAATCAGCTCTGTACCGACGATTTCGCAGGACATCTGGCGCACAACTGCAATCTTTCGCTTAAGGCGATAATGGGCATTGCGGGTTACTCCAAAGTTCTTGCAATGCAGGGCAAAACGGACGAAGCCGAAAAATACATGTCCGAAGCGAGAGAAATGGCTGCAGGCTGGCTCGAACGCGCCGCAAACAGCGACGGCAGCTTCCGCCTTGCGTTTGACCGCCCCGATACGTTCAGCATGAAATACAACTGCGTCTGGGACAAGCTGTGGGGCACGAAGCTCTTCCCGCCGTATGCCGTTTTCAGTGAGTTCGCAAGCAACAAAAAGCACATTCATGCGTACGGCATGCCGCTCGACAACAGAAAAAATTATACAAAATCCGACTGGCTTGTATGGACTGCGACGCTTGCTCCCACCTACGGCGAGTTTATCGACTTCATCACGCCGCTTTGGAATGCGTATAACGTTTCGATGTCGCGTGTCCCCATGACGGACTGGTTCGACACCGACACGGCGAATATGATTTCTTTCAAGAACAGAACCGTTCAGGGCGGCTTGTTCATAAAGCTGCTTGAGGGAAAATTTTAAGCGGATTTTTCCGTAAAAACGCACCGACGGCGCGTACCCGTCCGTAAAATTCAAATATACACTTGAAACTGTACACCGAACAGTTGTATAATACAATAAACAACATGTGACGGAGGGGAAAACATGACAGCTCAGATGATTTCCGACGCAGTCAGAGTGCAGAAAGAGTTCTTTGAGAGCGGCGGCACAAGGGATGTAAACGCACGAATCGAATACATCAGGCGGATAAAAGAGTATATCATAAAGAACGAAGCTGCCGTTGCCGCTGCACTCAAGGCAGATCTCGGGAAAAGTCCTTACGAATCATATCTTTGTGAAATTGCCGTTGTGATAGCGGAATGCAATTATATGATAAAGAATCTGCGCAGACTGACGCGCAGCAGAACCGTTCCGACACCGTTCGGGCAGCAGCTTTCGCACAGTTACGTGCGCCCGATGCCCTACGGCACCGTGCTCATAATGAGTCCGTGGAATTATCCGTTTATGCTCACGCTGCCGCCTGTGATAGATGCAATTGCGGCGGGCAACACTTGTATAGTCAAGCCGAGCGCGTATTCACCGCATACGACTGAGGCAGTAAAAAAATTGCTGGAGTCGGTTTTTCCCGAACAGCTCGTAAAGGTTGTAACCGGCGGCAGAGAGGAAAACGGCTGTCTGCTCGAAGAAAAGTTCGATTACATTTTCTTTACCGGCAGCAAATCGGTCGGTAAGCTCGTGCTTCAAAAAG
>CAVFAD010000055.1:10934-11951 GCA_963620305.1 Bacteroidaceae bacterium
TCAAAAAGCGGCGGAAAATCTGACTCCCGTTACGCTTGAGCTCGGCGGCAAAAGTCCTACGATTGTCGATGAAACGGCAAATCTCAAACTTGCCGCAAGGAGACTCGTTTTCGGCAAAGGCTTCAACGTCGGTCAGACGTGCGTTGCGCCCGACTACGTGTATGTTCACGAGAGCGTAAAGGACAGGTTTATCGAACTTGTGAAAGCGGAGATAGAAAGGCAGTTCGGCGACTGCCTGAATAATGACGATTACGGCTGCATAATAAACGATAAGCATTTTAACAGGATACTCGGTCTTATTGACAGCGAAAAAGTCGTTTTCGGCGGTAATTCGGATGCAAAAACGAGAAAAATCCAAATGACCGTGGCAGACGGCGTAACATGGGACGACAAGGTAATGCGGGAAGAAATTTTCGGACCGCTGCTGCCCGTTCTGACGTACAAAAGTCTTGACGAGGTCATCGACGCGGTGAACAGCCGCGACAAACCTCTTGCACTCTATATCTTTTCGTCAAGCAAGGCGAACATAGAGAAAATACATTCGTCCTGCCGTTTCGGCGGCGGCTGCGTCAACGACACGGATATACACGTTATCACCACCGCCATGGGCTTCGGCGGCATCGGTGAGAGCGGAATGGGACAGTATCACGGCAAGGACGGCTTTGATACGTTTACGCACTACGCGAGCATCGTCGACAAGTCGACCTTTGTCGACCTCGGTCAGCGTTACCAACCGTATAATAAGCTCAATATATGGCTTTCGCGAAACCTCAATTTCGGCTCGACCGTCCACACGCGGCTTGAAAACGCGTACAGAAGGCTCCCGGTGTCATTCGGTGATTTGATTTCATTTTACCTGCCAAAAAAATAAGCCGACGCAGTCGGCACCCAGCGACTGTAAAAGCCGCCGCGAATCGGAGCGTTTGCTCTTTCGCGGCGGTTCATTTCGGTGTGCTCGGCATGCGTAATAACTTGGTGGTGAAAGTCCACTACAGGCTTGGCAGTAGGAACTGTTAG
>CAVFAD010000056.1:0-9727 GCA_963620305.1 Bacteroidaceae bacterium
AACTCGCTACCTCCACCTTGGCAAGGTGGCGCTCTACCAGATGAGCTACGCCCGCAATGGTGCCTCCGGTCGGAATCGAACCAACGACACGAGGATTTTCAGTCCTCTGCTCTACCAACTGAGCTACAAAGGCAAAAAGAAAAATGGCGACCCGGAACGGGCTCGAACCGTCGACCTCTAGCGTGACAGGCTAGCGTTCTAACCAACTGAACTACCGGGCCATATGGTGGGAACAACAGGGCTCGAACCTGTGACCCCCTGCTTGTAAGGCAGGTGCTCTCCCAGCTGAGCTATACTCCCACTTTTTCGGACTTTTGTCTTTGCAACTGCCCGTGTCCCTTGCGGCTTGTTTACTATACTACAAAACAGTCCGTTTGTCAACTGTTTTTTTTAGATTTTTGAGGATTTTTTCAAAAAATTTATTTCAAAAAGTAAATACAGCATCAGAAGTTGAAGATACTTTTACTGCAAACGGAAAAATGTAACAACATTCAATCATCGCCGGGAAAAGTGCTTTTTGAAATACGGTCTTTCCCCTAAATTGCTTATCTGTGCAGATTAAGAAAAAAGTCCCCGCGGAATAAACTTTTATCGGCGTACGGCGCAAAAAATCAAGGTTTTCTTACCGCTGAGAAGTATTGCAAAAAGCCTTACAGTTTCACTGCATGCTCTCGTTTTGTTTTTACGGACACATTAAACGGCATTGGCACGGTCTATTGATATTTTCAGTTTTTCGATTATCCGCTTTTCTATCCGCGATATGTAGCTTTGCGATATTCCGAAGTGCTCTGCGACCTCTTTTTGCGTATACTCTCTCCTGCCGTCCAACCCGAAGCGCATGCAGATAATCTCTTTTTCTCGGGCGGGCAGCATGCCGATGCACTCCGTCAGAACGCGTATTTCGTCCTCAGTTTCAATATCGACGCTCACCGAATCGTCGAATGTTCTGAGCACATCTCCGAGCAGCAGCTCATTACCGTCCCAATCGGTGTTAAGCGGTTCGTCAAGCGAAACTTCGCCCTTAAGTCCGCTTATCTTTCGCAGGTACATTAAGATTTCGTTTTCAACACAACGGCTGGCATATGTGGCAAGTTTGATATTCTTATCGGGGCAAAAGGTTTTGACAGCCTTAATAAGACCGACGGTTCCTATTGAGATTAAATCTTCAAGCGGGACATTGGAATTTTCGAATTTTTTCGCAATATACACGACAAGACGGAGATTATGTACAATCAGGTCTTCCCTCGCCGAGTCGTCTCCTGCAGCGATACGGGCAAAACAAGCCTCCTCCTCAGGCTTTTTCAGCGGCGGAGGCAGCGCGGGTGTACCGTTAAGGAAAAACAGTGTATTTCTGTGCGTTTTTTTCTTCGAATAAAAACTGCGCCCTATAAGCTGCAGCAATTTTCTAATGCCGCCGTGCCTTTGTTGCTTTGCCATGTTCCTTACTCTCCTTGAATTTCAGCATATTGCATTTTGCGTAAGCAGCGCATCATATCCGAGCTTTTCAAAGCTGCCGTCGGTCACCGCAATACACGGTTTTCCGATAACACTGTCGCCCGTTTCGGTTCGGATTACAGCCCTTTCCGCAGAAAACGCCATGAGCATTCTGCTGCTGCCGAGCACCTCAACGGGAATCATCCGCACGAAAAAACCGTGCTCGCGCAGCACTGCAAGGCAATCGGAATCGAGCGCATCAAATACCCCCGGCGGACACCTCGTTAATTCGCTTGCTACTTCCGTATCAACTATTATCACATCGCCGCCGCAAATATCTTTCACGGAATTACCCGTATCAAGCAGCGCCTTTGCGCGTACCGAACGGTCTGCGACGGTTATTTCAATATCGTAAACATGAGGTTTTCTGCAGTCGGGAAGTACATATTTCCGTATAAGCCTTACCGCAGCATACACGGCGGAGCAAAGCGTGATTATCCCGAGTGTGCCGATATTAAAGTATGTAAAACCGTTTTTCGTGCTGATAAAATTCGGTGAAAACAGACAGTCGATACCGTACATCACCCCTGCATAAAAAAGGTTCGTGACAAGAAAAAACACTATACACACAAGAAACCGCTTCGGATCGCGTATCTTAAATGAAATGCACACAAGCGACACCGCCATTGCGGCTTTTGTGAGCAGCACACTTGCGGCGGACATTTCGGGTGCCAGCAGGACAAGCGAAAAAAGTCCGCCGGTAACCGCGCCCAAGAGCAGCCTGCCCACGCTGTTTTTCACTCCCGTAACAGCCGCTGTCGTGAGCAGCATTATGAACGTTACCACCGTATTAAGCACTATAAGTACATCGACATAAATTATCTGTTTCATCATCAATCCTCCCGAGGTGCACATTTATATTATATTTTCGGATAGGCGTAAAATATGTCGATGTAAGACCCGCCGAAAAAAAATAAATCCGCCCAACGGACGGATTAAAAAAGTGCTTGCCGATCAAAGTTTGCAGGTAAGACAAACCCAGCCGCCCTCCGTGCGCCTCTCGATAACGGCAAAGCCGTTTTCGGCAAGCACGGGCAGAACATCTTCCTCGCGGGTGTCGATGATTCCGGACACGATATAGACGGCATCATCCTTCAAAAACGATTTGATTCCGGGAGTCAGCTTTATTATCGCATCTGCAACTATATTCGCGGTTACGACATCGTATTTTCCCGAAATTTTATCGGTAAGGTCACCGTGTATCATGTTAAATTGCGGCGCGGCAAAGCCGTTCATCTTTCCGTTTTCGACGGCAACTTTTACGGCAAGGCGGTCGATATCGACACCGGTAATGCTTTTTGCACCGAGAAGCATTCCCGCTACGCTCAATATTCCGCTGCCGCATCCGACATCGAGCATTTCACAGCCGTCAAAAATGTGATTTTCAAGCGAAACCATGCAAAGACGTGTCGTTTCATGCGTACCCGTCCCGAAAGCGACTCCGGGTTCAAGTGTAAGCACTGCTCTGCCGTCGGCATCGTAATCATCAATCCATGCGGGGCGAATAAGAAGCTTTTCACCCACTTTTATCGGCTTAAAATACTTCTTCCAGTTGTTTTCCCAATCCTCGCGCGCACAATTTAACAGTTCGGTTTTGTATTCTATGCCGTCGTCTTTCAACCTGTCCTCAATGAAAGAAACAGCCTCCTGAGGATTTTCTTCAGGGGAAATATAAATGTGCACAATGCCCTTTGTCCTGTCCTTTCGGAGAAGCTCTTCATCTATCAAGTCAATTTTCGCGATTGCCCTCGCTTCTTCTTCAAGATTTCTGTAATCTTCTATGTATATGCCGTACGGAACGGTCATTGTCGCAATGTTTCCCGCTTCGTCAACTCTGTCCGCATCCACGGTGATTTTTATTTCGGTCCAGTTTTCCATGTTTTTTCTCCGTATACGTTTTTTATTTCGGTCAATCAAGCACTATGTCCGTTGAAACGTCTTTTCTGCCGTGATTGTAAAATTTACGGTCATCAAGTGCCCACATGCGGGATGTAAACTCGCCCGCAGACACCTCTTTGACTGCGCCCTCGATTTCGTAAATATTTGCGTCAAGACTGTCCAGCTCCGAAAGGATTTCGGCTTCAAGGAACAGCGGACGCACAGCCGCACCGAACTCGGGTTCACCGTGATGCGAAATAAGCATATGCTCGACGAGCATAAGCGTTTGCCCGTCTATGCCGTTTTGTTTTCCGATTTCATCAATAATAACGGCACCCTTAACAAGGTGACCGATAAGCGTCCCCTCTGCGGTGTACCCCTCGACAAGACCTGTCGGAGCAACGTTAAATTCCTCACTCTTTGCAATGTCATGCAGGATTGCTCCCGCAAGCAGCAAATCTCTGTCAACGGACGGGTACACGGCTGCAACCGATTCGGCTATCGAGCATATGCCGAGAGTATGCATAAGAAGTCCGCCGCGAATTGCGTGGTGCAGCTTAAAAGCACCGGGGAGATCGATTATTTTGTCCTTATATTCACCGAGCACGGCAAGCACAAGCTTTTTAAGCATTTCGTCATTAAACGATTCGGCAAGTGAAATTATCCTGCCGTACATAAAATCGGGAGAAAACGGCGCACCCGGCACAAAATCCGCTATGTTTATACCGTCCTCCGGCTGCGACTGACGGTAACGGTCAATCTTCAGCTGCGGCTGACCGTTAAACGTATTAAGCGTACCGCGAACACGTATAACCGTGTTAGGCTGCGGCTGCTCGGCTGCAGAACCTCTGTAATCCCATATTTTAGCTGCAACATCACCGTCGGAGTCGGCAAGAACCAGGTCAAGATATACGGATCCGTTTTTTGCGCTTTTTCTGTCGCAGCTTTTAACGAGCATAAAACCCTGCAGCGTACCGCTGTTATCAATTGCGTTAAGTTTCATTTGAGTCTCCCTTTTCGGTTCGGTTTCTTTTTTATATGATAGCACAGCATGACCGTTAAGTAAAGTCCAAAAAAACACGCGGCAGTCAGTAAACAGACAAAAACCGCACGTTGTCGGCTCTGACCGAGGCTCGTGCGGAACAACTGTCTATTTCATTTCGTCAAGAGACCTGAATTCATACCCCTGCGCATGCGCGGCATCTATGATATCACCGAGCGCGGCAGCATTGTCGGGGGACACGGCATGCAGCAGAATAACCGCACCGGGGTGAAGACGGGAAACAACGGTTTCCTTGGCATAAGCCGCTCCTTTTTGGTCGTTCAGATCCCAATCGGCATATGCAAGCGACCAAAAAACACACCTATACCCCATTGAATTCAATAAATCAAGACTGCTCTCGCTGTATTTGCCCTGAGGGTATCTGAAATAAAGCGATGAATATCCGAAGTTTTCCCTTATATAATCGTCAAACCCCTTGACCTCCCCGTACATCTCTCTCCTCGTCAGTCCCGAAAAATCAGGGTGGGTAACAGAATGATTGCCGACGGTGTGTCCCTCGTTTATCATTCGGGCGATAATGTCATGATTTTCTTCCATTTCGGGTTTTGTGCAGAAAAATGCAGCCTTAACGTTTTTGTCGCGCAAAGTATCGAGAATCTTCGCGGTATAACCGTTTTCGTATCCGCAGTCAAATGTAAGATAAAGTACCTTGCCGTCGGCTTTCGTGTCAAGGCAAACGGCATCATACCCGCCGTCATCAAAAAATTTTTGATTATTGACGCTTATCAGATGCGGCTCACCGTCCTTTGCCGCGCCGAAGCTGTGGCTTATCGTCTCGGTTGGGAGATTCCGCGTATTGTCAAAGCGGACATTTTCAAAACCGTTGAGCGGCAGCGGCGCAAGTTTTGTAAATGTTGATGCGCTTTCGTCTTTTTTTCCGTAAAAGCTTCTGCTGCCGTCTGGATTCACGACAGGATCGGCGGCAGGAGTCGTTGCCGTTTCGTTTTCGCCGTTTGTCGAACCTTCGCCGACGCTCTCGCTTGCAGACGGCTGCAATGCAGTCGTTTTATCGTCTGCGGGATTTTTGCCGCACGAGCAAAGACCCGTCAAAATTACAAAAGTCAAAACGCCGACGGTTATCTTTTTTACTTTCATTTCTCATCCGCACCTTTCACGCAAATCATAGCACAAGCAAACGCCCGTTGTAAATATGTAAAACGGGGAGCGATGCAAAATTTTTCACATATGCCCCGTCCGCAGATTATTTTATCATGTTCTGCACCGATGTCAGAACACAGTCCATTGCGTCAATTGCCTTGTTTGCGGTTTTCTTTGCTTTTTTCTTTATCGAGCCGCCTGCATTCAATACCGCAGTGCCGAGCATCGCCGCACCGCCCACCGCCATTGCCGCGCCGGCACATTTCATTGCCGTGTTGCTTTTTGATGTCATTCTTATACACCTCCGTCGGTTTTATCTTACCCGACAGCCGAAAAAATATTCCGAAAAAATGTTTTACTTTTTATCCGCACGGTGATATCATATCTCTTGCAAAAAAATTTTTTTGTCGGAAAGAGAACTGATATGAACGAACTCAACATTGTGCTTATTGAACCCGAAATACCGCAGAACACCGGCAACATCGCAAGGACATGCGCCGCAACAGGCGCAAGACTGCATCTTGTGGGTCCTATGGGATTTAAGATAGACGACAGAAAGCTGAAACGCGCAGGACTCGACTACTGGCATCTGCTTGATATCAGCTTTTATGATTCATCCGAGGAATTTTTCGAAAAGCATAACGGAGAGAGCTTTTTCTTCTTTTCGACAAAAGCAAAACACAAATACACGGACGTGAAATATCCCGACAGAGCTTTTATAGTGTTCGGCAAAGAGACAAAAGGACTGCCCGAAAAGCTGCTGTTCGACAACCCCGACACAACGGTTCGCATTCCGATGATTTCCGACGCAAGAAGTCTTAATCTGTCAAATTCGGTCGCAGTCGGCGTTTATGAGGTTTTACGCCAATGGAACTTCCCCGAGCTGCAGGAAAACGGTCAGCTGCGCGAATACGACTGGCAGTCGCTCCGTTAACATGGGTTTGCTTTCCGTCTGCTTAAACTGACGGGAAATAACCCCGCATCGGTTTTAACAGGCTGATTTTCACCCGTAACGCGATGTACTGTACTTCCGTTTTCGTGTTTTGCGCATCTCACAAATTTCCGCACCGACAAAAATAAAAAGACGGCTGAAATTGCTGCATTCATGCCGCCACGACAGCGGCACGCAAAACAGCATGTTCTTCAACCGTCAAAATATTGCAGTTAATCTGCAAAACGAATCACTCTTTTTCAACACCGAGCAGCCACGCAACAGAAACGCCGAGAGCCTCGGACAACGCGATCAGTTCGAAATCGTTTACGCTCCTTATCTGCCCTTCAAGCTTTGAAAGTCCCGAAGAATTAAGCTCAATACCTTTTACCTGAAGCCGTGCAAGCAGTTCTTTCTGCTTCATGCCGAGTTCTTTTCTCTTGCTTTCCACGCGGGCACCGACAGTGTTACGTGTGCCAAGTTCCTGTGTACGTAATCTCATTTTCTGTTCCCCCTTTTCCTTGTAAAAATTTTAACATCAAATATGTTTTTTGTCAATATTTTTTTGTGTGAATAAAAAAATAAACAAGAAAAGATGTTGCCTGAACACGAATTATGTGGTAAAATAACATCAGAATATTTCCGAGGGAGATGACTGTAATGGAATTATCATCCTTGCAAAAATGCGATATGCTTTTTGATTTTTACGAGCTTGCGCAATCGGCAGGCTTTTTGGCCGGCGGCATTGATGAAACTACGGCTTGGTTTGACATGTTCTACCGCCCGTCCGCAGAGCTCGGCGGATTTTGTATAATGGCAGGAGTCAAGCAGTTTGCCGACTATATCAAAAACCTGACTTTCTCGTCCGAGGAGATTAGTTTTTTGCGTAAAAAGGGTTTGAGCGAAGAATTTCTCGAATATCTTTCCGATTTTAAATTCAGCTGTGACATTTGGGCGGTGCCCGAGGGCACTCCGATATTTGCAAACGAACCTGTCGTAAAGGTTAAAGGACCCGTCATTCAGGCGCAGCTTTTGGAAACGATCATTCTTCAGTCCGTAAACCACCAAACTCTTATCGCAACTAAAGCAAACCGCGTCGTAAGAGCGGCACAGGGACGCGAAATAATCGAATTCGGTTCAAGACGCGCGCACGGTATAACAGCCGCGCTCAACGGCGCAAGAAGCGCATATATCGGCGGCTGCTGCGCAACTACAAATGTCAGTGCGGCGCACGAATACTCAATTCCGCTGTTCGGTTCGATGAGCCACACTTGGGTACAGATGTTTGACAGCGAATATGAAGCTTTCTGCAAATTCGCCGAGCTTTATCCCGACGACTGCATTTTACTTATAGACACGTACGACACAATGGACAAGGGTCTGCCGAATGCAATAAAAGCGTTCAACGACGTTCTCGTTCCCATGGGTAAGCGTCCGAAAGGCGTGCGTATCGACAGCGGCGACCTTGCATATCTCTCAAAAAAGATACGCCGTGAACTGAACGACGCAGGTTTTCCCGACTGCAACATTTATGCTTCAAATTCGCTTGACGAATACATCATAAGGGACATGCTTCAAAACGGCGCCAGAGTCGACTCGTTCCTTGTCGGCGAAAGACTGATAACGTCCGCATCAAATCCCGTGATGGGCGGTGTGTATAAGCTTTCGGCTATTGAGAAAAACGGTGTGATAATCCCGAAAATCAAAATCTCCGAAAACGTACAGAAAATAACAACACCGTGTCCGAAACTCCTCTGGAGACTGTTTGACAGCGAAACGGGCAAAGCAATCGCAGATGTGCTGTCGCTTGAAGACGAGGATCTTTCAAAGCTGCATTCCTATGAGCTTTTCGATCCCGATTACACGTGGAAACGCAAAACCGCGGAAAACTTTGTGGCAAGAAAGCTCCTTGTGCCGATTTTTGAAAACGGACAGCTTGTATACAGCTTCCCCGACACAATGTCAATAAGAAATTACTGTTCGGAACAGATAGACACTCTTTGGGAAGAAGTAGTAAGATTCGAGTATCCGCACAACTACTATGTTGACCTTACGCAGCGGCTGTGGGACAGAAAGAAAAACCTTATAGACGAGTGTTTCCATAATAAATAATCAAAGACAAAAAGTAAAAAGTGAACCGACAAGTCCGTCCGACCTGTCGGTTTTCGTTTTTTTCTTCACGGTGCCCGGTGCCGCGACATGAGCATCGCCGAGCACACACGCTTTTTCGGAAATCAGAGCTTAAGCTTTTTATACTTTCTGTACTTGTTCTTCTTCGGCACCCGCCGTGCCTCGGCTGTTATAACCCCCATAAGGAAAAGTCCGAGGATATAAAAAGACGGCAACGGCAGAATAAAGGGTTCGAGGAAATATTCCAGAAGAATGACCGAAAACATTATGTAGACAAAAAATTTCATCTGCATTTCCACTTTTTTCGAAAACAGCATTTTGATTCCGTTTTTCACCATAAGCACGGTAAAAACACAGTAGAAGAAAAACGGAATAAAACCGCCGTGGTCGTAGAGGTACAGCCAAATATTGTGCGGCGTACCCAGTTCGGCGGAATGCTTACCGCCACCCATATAGAAAACCGAAAAATCCTTGAGGACATTCAGCGAATATGCGTTACGCGCGGAGCTTACAAAGCCGTCGTTTATTATTCTGTAGAAAATATGCTCATGGAATTTTTCATAAAGCTGTTCCTTGAATATTTTTACAGAAAAAATCACCGTACAGAAAAAGACGATTGCGGACGCGGCAAGTATTATTGCGGGTTTGACTTTTTTCTTTACGAAAATCAGATATGCAACCGCCGTACCCAATGCGAGCACCGGAAAACAGAAAACCAAAGTACGCGAACCGCTCCATATACAGAAAGCAGCGGTGCCGATATCAAATATTATACCGCAAATTTTATACGGGAGCTTCATGAAGAACAGAGAATATAATCCGAATGTCATCGGAAAAACAAGCATCATGGCGATTACCGTTGCCGGCTTGTCTACAAGCTCGCCGTACCAAAAAGAATAGTAGTGTCTGTCAGGCAAATCATGCGGAGTAAACATGTAATAATTAAAGAGAGTGAGCGCAACATAGAGAAAATACATTACGCTGACGGCAAAATAGAGCGTTTCAAGCTTTTTTCTCTTTTCCGCAGGTTCATACTCCGAAAAAGCGTTGCAGCCCATGGCAAACATCAAAAATGCCTGTAAGTATACGTATATCTGATAGTACAGTCCGTGGTTCGGATTCAGTACGGACAG